>JALYUH010000406.1 GCA_030853985.1 Bacteroidota bacterium
CATCAGGTCGGTCAGCATGATGCTGACGTTCTCGGCACGGGCGCCCACGCTGTACTCCACGGTGGCAACGCTGGTAGCGGGGTTAGGATATACCTGCACGGCTAGCGCGTCGGTATCAGCGGCTTTGGTGCCAAGCACGCCAGTGTTGCTAAGCGTGATGGTAGCAGCCTGACGGCCGGGCAGGGTAGCGAAGTCAAACGAGCCGCTGGCCAGGTTGCCGCTGTTGGTCGTGAGCGGAGTGGTGGCCTGCGGAATGAAATCCGACGAAGGATAGCCACCATCGCCACCATTCTGGAGTGCGAACATCGTTACGGCGGCGTTAGCAGCCATCATGCCGGCAGCAGCGCGGTCAATTTCGATTTCCCAGCCGTAGCTGCCTACTCCCCCGTACGAAGTAGGGTAAGTAGTAACCGGCGGCGTAGTGGTAGAAGTGGTGGCGGTATTGCCGGGGTTGCCCGAAATACCAGCGGTAGCGGCCACTTTATAGGCCACACGCGCCAGGTTGAGCGCCGCATAAACGCCGGTAGTTTCGGTGGAGGGCAGCGAAATAGCGGTACCATTGCCCAGCAGGGGGGCGGCAGTGGTGAGTTTTTTCGAGGTGCCGACCGTAGCGGAAGTGTAGCTCGCCCCCTCAACCAGGTAGTTGGCGACGTCGGAGCGCAGCGCCAGGGCTACGTCCGCAGCCATGTCGAGCTTGGCGGTAAACTTCTCGAAGGAAGTAGTGGGCTGGCCAGCGGGCAGCGCCGTGCCCACGGGCACGCCGGCAGTACCGGGCAGGTCGAGGAACAGCTGGAAAGCGTTGCCGTTGGCTTCTACCGTACCACCTACGAAAATGTAAAGTTTAGTAGGGGTTGAGGCCGCGTAAAGGCTCAGCAAACCGGCGTTACCGAAACCGCGGGGGCTGGTGAATTTGCCGAGCAGCACGTAGTTACCGGCCGTAATTTCGGGGGCAGTCAGCTGGCCATCGACTGTAACCTGGGCCTGGGCACCGAATGAGGCAGTGGCCAGCATACCGACTGCAGCAAGTGTAAAGATTTTTTTCATGATGGGGATATAAGAAGAAATGGAGAATGGGAAATTGAAGAAAGTTGGCAAGCCAGCAACACTTTTGTTCGTTGAAAACCCGCTTGGCTTTAGTAAAAGTAACAATGCGAAAGATATTACGCAGTCTTTTTCGTGCAATTTGCTCTCCCAAAGACAAAATATTTTACTGCAAACGTTTGTGCATTTCCGATACGCCGCCCCGCGGCCTGGGTGCGCGCCATTTGCCGGGGTGCTGCGCGCCATGTTGCAGGGCGACTAGTCAAAATCAAATCAGCCAACGGTTCAGCTAATATTTTTAAATACGGTTGTTGTTATTTCGCGCCAACCGGCAAAGGCCCGCGGCGCAAATGCGCCCGGAGGCAAAGCGGCCCGCGGTGGCAATGGTCACGGCAAGCGGCCGGGCCGGTTGGAGCAGCGGCCGGTTTCGCTGGCGGGCTACGCCGGATTTTTCGCGTCGCGGGCGGCCAGTACCTCGCGCACCGGCGTCCAGCGGATTTCGGGGTAGCGGGCATTGTCGAGCGGGCTGAGCTGGGGCCGGCCCGTGAACATATTGTGCAGGTACTGCATGCCCTGCCAGGGCGGAAATACGTCGTTGGGGGCCGGCATCAGGGTTTTGGTTACGGTTATCATCGTGCCCAGCACCCACAGGCCACCGGGGCGCAACAGCCCGAACGGCGTGCCGGTGGCAACGGTGGCGGCACGCTGCAGGCCACGCACGGTGGCAACTTCGCCAGCCACGCGCAGGTAGCGGGGCGTGGTGGGGTCGAGGGCGGCGGCGGCGGTGTATTCGGCGGTGTTGGCGATGGTGGTGAAATCGAGCGGCTGGTCGGCGCTACCGTAGTAGAGCACCCGCTTCAGCCCGAACAGCACCACCGGGGCCGGCCCAATGAGCAGGTCGGTGAACATGCCGTTGAGGATGGACGTGGCCTGAATACGCGCTTGGTCGAGGCGCTGGTTGAACTCGCGGCGCAGGTCGAGGTTGCGGTTGCTGCCAGAGACCAGCTTGGTGTAGTCGATGCAGAAATCGGAGGGAATAAAACGGGGCACCTCGGCGGCCACGGCGGCATCGAGCAGGCGTTTTTGCAGGTCCACCATCACGTCGCGCAGGCCGGACAGGGCCGACACCACGCAGGTAGCGCCCGCGCAGGCTTTCGTGAGGGCGGTGGCGCTGTTGAAATTGACTTCGAGAATTTCAGCGCCTAAATCCTGCAAGGCGGTGATTTCGGGTTTGGTATTGCCGGGCCGGACCAGGGCCCGCACCGTGGCACCGCGTTGCAGCAGGGCCCGGGCAATGCGGAAGCCCAGGTCGCCGGTAGCGCCGGCCAGGGCAATGGTGGCCGGCCCGGTATTCGGGCGGCTATTCGGGGAGGTTGGAGTTGGCAAAATCGATGGGTTTGGCAAATATTCGGGTGCTGTACTAGCGGGCACTCACGCGCCAGAGGCGGTCGGCAGCATCATCGGCCACCAGCAGCGAGCCATCGGGCAGGGTGGCCACGCCCACGGGGCGGCCATAGGCGTCCTTCGAGTCGCCGCTGGCCAGAAAGCCGGTGAGGAAGTCTTCTGCCTTGCCGGGCTGGCCGTTGGCAAAGGGCACGAATACGACTTTGTAGCCCGCGTACCGGGTGCGGTTCCAGGAGCCGTGCTCGCCAATGAAGGCCCCCTTGCGGTAGCGGGCTGGAAAGGCGGTTTTATCGTAAAAAACGAGGCCCAAAGCAGCTACGTGCGCGCCCAGCGGCACGTCGGGCACCAGGGCTTTTTTGATGAGTTCAGGGTGCTCGCCCTGGCGGCGGGGCTCCTCGTTCTGGCCGTAGTACGAGTAGGGCCAGCCGTAGAAACCACCTTCGCGCACGCTGGTGAAGTAGTCGGGCACGAGCTCATCGCCCAACTCGTCGCGCTCGTTCACCACCGTCCAAAGCTGGCCGGTGCCGGGCTGCCACTGCAGGCCAATGGGGTTGCGCAGGCCGCTGGCATACACCCGCTCGCCGCTGCCGTCGGGGTTGATTTCTAGAATGTTGGCGCGGCGCACCTCATTTTCGGGACCGTGCTCCTGCACATTCGAGCCCGAGCCTACCGTAACGTAGATTTTGGAGCCGTCGGGCGCGGCCAGTAGGTTGCGGGTCCAGTGGTTGTTGTAGCCGCCCTTGGGCAGGTCGAGGATGCGCTGGCCATCGCCGGTTATTTTGGTGGCACCCGCTTGGTAAGGAAAGCGCAGCACGCCATCCGTGTTGGCCACGTAGAAGTAGCTGCCCAGCACGAGCATGCCAAACGGCTGGTTTAGCCCGGCCAGGAACGTGGTGCGCAGGTCGGGCCGGCCGTCGTGGTTGGTGTCGCGCAGCAGCGTGATGCGGTTGGCGCTGTGGTCGCGCAGCGAGCGGGACGAGTCGAGCTTAAGCTTGGCGGCTACTTTCAGCTTCAGGCTCATCGGAATGGTGCTGGCTTCGGCCACCAGCACGTCGCCGTTGGGCAGCACGTACAGCCAGCGGGGGCTGTCGAACTGGCCCGCGTACTCCGTGACGGTGAAGCCGGCGGGGGCGGTGGGCGTTTGGCCGGCGGGCCAGGGCTGAATACTGACGCGGTTGCTGACGGACTTGGTGGCGTAAGGCGCGGGCAACTGCACCGAATCGGCGGTGGGCGTGGCCACGGTCTGGGCCGGGGTATTGGCGGCGGCTTCCTGCTTTTCCTGTTGGGTGGGGCCGCCGCAGGCGGCCAGCAGGCCCAGGCCGGCCAGCAGCAGGGCAGGTTTGGTGGTTATCATCATGGGCGCGGGTAAATTGGGCCAACCCCAACGGGCGGGCGGCTGCTTTTTTACTTCCTGCCGTCGAATTGGTTGCGGCC
>JALYUH010000426.1 GCA_030853985.1 Bacteroidota bacterium
GGTACATGAGGGCCGTTTTGCGCAGCAGGGCGGCCTGGCGGGCGGCATCGGCGGCGGCGGCGGGGTTGGTGGCGGTGCCGTTGTAGAAGTACGACTGCTCACCGATGCGCACGTTCATGCCATCGAAAAAGGGCAGGCGACAGCCCAGCGTGAGGGGTATTTTAGTGGTAGCGTCGCTCACGGCCTGCACCACGTCAAGGGCGCGGGGGTGGTCCTGGGCGCACCAGCTGGCATAATATTCCGGCGAAACGGGTGTGTGCTGCTTGAAGTCAATCCAGCCCACGTAATCGTCGGCGGCAAGTTGGATTTGCAGCCAGCTGTCCTGCGCCACCAGAATCTGGTAGCACTCGCCAAACAGCAGTTGGGTAACGAGCTCGGCCCGGTCATTGGGCTCGGCGCGGACGGGGACGGCGCTGAGCGCGCAGATGCCGGGATTCAAAATAATGTGAAAATGTGGGTGATGTGGAAATGTGAGAATGCAAGCTAGCGCACGCTTCCAACAGACTACAACGATGCTACCATCGCCTCGAATGCAACTTTACTCAAGTCATATTTTCACATTTCCACATCACCCCACATTTTCACATCAATCACATCCGCTCCATGTCGCGCTTCTGGGCTTTTTCCTTGAGGTCGTTGCGCTTGTCGTAGAGCTTTTTGCCCTGGGCGAGGGCAATTTCGATTTTGGCGAAGCCGCGGTCCGTCACGAACAGGCGCAGGGGGATGATGGTGAGGCCCTGGTCCACGGCTTTGCCAGCCAGCTGCTTCAGCTCGCGCTTATTGAGGAGCAGCTTGCGGGCGCGCATGGCATCGTGGTTGTTGTAAGTGCCTAAGGAATAGGGCGCGATGCGAATGCTGTGAATCCACAGGTCGCCGTGCTGGTCGAAGGTGCAGTAGCCGTCGGTCAGGTTCACGTTGCCTTCGCGGATGCTTTTTATTTCGGTCCCTTGCAACATCACACCCGCGTCGTACTTGGCCAAGAAGGTGTATTCGTGGCCCGCACGGCGGTTTTTAATGTTGATGATGACGGGTTTAGCTTCTTTGGCCATTGGGCTAGTTGTCAGTTATTCGTTATCAGTTGCTAGGCTAACGGCGGCGGATGGGGCGGCAAAGGTAGAACGAGAGTGCCGGGAGGTTACGTCAGCTTCAGGCGCGGGTTGGGGCTGGTGAGCTGGTCGGCAAAGTCGCCGGCCTCGTACTGGAAGTGCGCTGTCATGGCTACCATGGCCGCATTATCGGTGCAAAACGCGAAATCGGGGATGAATACCTGCCAGCCCTGGGCCACGGCCTCGGCCTCCAACGCAGTGCGCAGGCCCGAGTTGGCAGCCACCCCGCCGGCCAGCGCCACCTGCGTGAGGCCGGTGTCGGCGGCGGCGCGGCGCAGCTGGCGCAGCAGCGTGGCCACAATGGTGTGCTGAATGCCAGCGCAGAGGTCGGCTAGGTTTTCGGCCACGAAGTCGGGGTTGGCGGCCGTTTGCTTTTTCAGGAAGTAGAGCACCGCCGTTTTCAGGCCGCTGAACGAGAAGTCGTAGCCCGGCATGGCCCCCACCGGGAAGGCGAACCGCAGCGGGTCGCCCTGCCGGGCCAGCTTGTCGAGGTGCGGGCCGCCAGGGTACGGCAGGCCCAGCAGCTTGGCAGTTTTGTCGAACGCCTCGCCGGCCGCATCGTCGATGGTTGAGCCGATAACATCCATTGCCAGCGCCGACTTCACCACTACCAGCTGGGTGTGGCCGCCGCTCACCGTCAGGCACAGGAAGGGAAACGCCGGCTTGGGGTCGCGGATGAAATGGGCCAGAATGTGGGCCCGCATGTGGTTCACGGCCAGCAGCGGCTTGTCGAGGGCCAGCGCCAGCGTTTTGGCAAACATGCCGCCTACTAATAAGGAGCCCAGCAGGCCGGGGCCCTGCGTCACGGCCACCGCGTCGAGGTCGGCTTTGCTGATGCCGGCCTGCTTGAGGGCAGCCGTGACGACGGGCAGCAAATGCTGCTGGTGGGCGCGCGAGGCCAGCTCGGGCACCACGCCGCCGTAATGCTCGTGCACGGTCTGGGTGGCCACCACATTGCTAAGCGACTCGCCGCCGGCCAGCACGGCCGCCCCGGTGTCGTCGCAGGATGATTCGATGGCGAGGATGATGGGATGGGCGGGCATGGTATTAGAACAGGGAAAGCGAGGAAAAAGCACGTCATGCCGAGCGTAGCGAAGCATCTTGCCAGAGGCAGTAACTCAATCGTTGCATACGCATTGATTAGCTACCCGCGGCAAGATGCTTCGCGGCGCTCCGCATGACGTTCAGGGACCCTAAACCGTTTGGCCCAACCCTTGCGGAGGCGCAAAGTTCGGCCGTAGTTGGCGAACCCGACCCGCAGCCCGCCCGTTCCAGCAACGAGTTTAGCTAGGTGGTTTGGCCTAACTGGCTAAAAAGCCGCAACTTTGCGAATTCTCCGCCTTTTTTCGTTTTCTTCTCTCCTGTCCCGGTGCGTCGTTTCCTCGCCATTTTGCTGAAAGTACTGCTGGGCCTGGGGCTGCTGCTGGTGCTGGCCGTGGTGGGGGCGCTGCTGGCGCTACGAGTGCCGAGCGTGCAAACCCGCCTCGCCCACGAAGCCGCCGCCGTGCTCACGCGCAAGCTGGGCCAGCCCGTTACCATCGAGCGGGTCGATGTACGGCCGTTTTCCAGCGTGCTGCTGGAGGGCGTGCGGGTGCAGGACCGACGCGGCGGCGAGCTGTTCAGCGTCGGGCGGGCCGATGCCGACATTTCGCTGTTCTCGGTGTTCAACCCGCGCCACCTGCACGTAGGTACCCTCACCCTGAACGAGCCGCGCTTCGTGTTGCGCAACCTGCCGGGCCAGCCCGATACCACCACGTTCAGCCAGTTTATGCGGGCCGTGAAACGGCTGGTGGGGCCTTCAACCGACACGACCAAGGCGGCCCCGTTCGACTTTAAGGTGGCCAAAGTGGCGCTGCGCAACGGGCATTTCGCCATTCTGAAGGACGACGTACCGCGCGCCAAAACCTACGGCAAGAGCATCGACTACGCCCACATGGTGGTCGACAGCATCTACGCCGACGTGTCCAACATTCACCTCGGCGACACGCTGGGGCTGCGCATCAGCCAGCTGCATGCGGTGGAAACCCCCTCGCAAACCCAGCTGCGCGAAATCACGGCCGACATGGCGTACGGGGCGCATTTCTGGGAATTCAAGGATTTGAGCCTGCGCGTGGGGCGCAGTCAGATTAAGGATTACCTGCGGTTTGAGTTTCGGGTATTCAGCAACTTCACCAACTACAACGACTCGATGAAGACCATTGCGCGCCTGCGCAATTCGAGGATCTATTCGGAGGATATCGCCAGCTTCGCACCCCAGCTAAGCGCGCTGCACGAGTCGGTGGCCATCTCGGGCGATGCTTCGGGCTACGTGCGCAATTTCAAGGTGAACAACCTCGATTTGCGCTATGGTACCGGCACTCACATTGTGGCCAAGCGCGCCCACGCCGACGGCCTGCCCAACTACAAGGAGAGCTTTTTCGACTTCCGCCTGCTGCCCTCGGTGGTGGTGGCCCGCGATTTGAAGAAGTGGCTGCCGGCCTCGGCCAACAAGATGGTGCAGGCGCTGGGCCGCGTGAAAGTGCAGGGCCAGCTGCTGGGCTTTTACAGCGACTTTGTGGCCAACGCCTCGTTCGATACCGCCCTGGGCTTCGTGGCCACCGACGTGAACCTGAAGACCAAAACCGACCTCACGCACGCCACCTACGAGGGCACGGTGCGCAGCCAAGCCTTTCAGCTGGGTAAGTTTCTGGGCGATGAAAGCGTGGTGCGGGACGTGACGTTGAACGGGCGCGTGGCTGGCACGGGCTTCCTGCCGGCGTTTGCCACGGGCCGGGCCAAGCTCACGGTTCCCGCCATCTGGCTGAACGGCTACCGCTACCGCAACATCGCCTTCGACGGCGTGTTCAAGCCCCTGCACTTCAATGGGCACGCCAGCATCAACGACCCGGCGGTGCGGCTGGTGGCCGACGGCCACATTGACCTGGAGCGCAAGCACGAGAGCGTAGACGTGCAAACCAAAATCGATTACGCCAACCTGCGCACGCTGGGCCTCACCAGCCAGCCGCTGACGGTGAGTACCACGGCCAACGTGAAGTTTAAGGGCATTCAGCTCGACTCGCTCATCGGCTACGCCTACCTGCGCCACTCGCGCTTTGGGCTCGATGGCCGCGTGCTGCGCCTCGACACGCTGGACGTGGTGAGCACCCGCAACCGCCTGAACTACCGCACCGTGCAGGTACGCTCGGAGGCCCTGAACGCCAACGTGACCGGCTCCTTCAACACCTCCGACGTGGTGCGCGACGTGCAGACGCTCATCACCGAGTACCGCCTCAATTTCGAGAGCAACGCGGCCGCTACCGCCGCCTACTATCGCCGCAAGCAGCAGCGCGCACTGCCCGTGTATCAGGTTGATTTACTGCTTAATCTGAAAAAGCCGAACCCGGTGTTGCAGCTGTTTATGCCCGAGCTGGAAGTAGCCAACGGCAGCCGCATCGACGGCTCGTTCCGGAGCGGTAGCACCAGCATTTTCCAGCTTGGCGGTCACCTCGATAGCCTGCGCTACGGCCCGGTACGCACCGTGAACAACGATTTCGACTTCCTGACTTCAAAGCTGCCCTACCAGCCCGACATTCTGGCCCAGGCTAGCATCACGAGCGACCGGCAGGTGCTGCCGGGACTGGGCCGCACCGAAAAATTTATTGTGGAAGGCGTGTGGGACCAGCAGCACATTAACTTCTCGACCTCGCTGGCCCAGACGGGCACCACCAACCGGGCCACCATCAATGGCGCGCTGGGCTTTTTGCCCCGGGCCATAGAGGTAATTTTCCGCAAGTCGGACGTGCATTTGCTGGACAAGGACTGGACGATTGCCGACAACAACTCGGTTAAGATTTCCAACTACGGCAAGGAGTTCGACATCAAGAACCTGACGTTCAGCAACGGCGAGCAGTTCGTAAGCGCGCAAGGCTTCATTTCGCCCGATGCCAGCAAGCCGCCTTTGCAACTGCAAATCAAGGACTTCGAGCTGGCCAGCCTCAAAACCCTGACCGGCCAGAACCTGGCCGGCCGCCTGAACGCCCAAGGCACGGTGAGCGGTATCTATGGCCCGCTCACGATTGCCAGTACGCTGGGCGTGGACTCGCTGAAGTACGACAACACCCTGATTGGCCAGGTGGCCGGCCGCGCCGACTGGGACAATGCCGCCGGCAGACTGCGCACCAACATCGACGTGGCCCGCAACGGGCAGTCGGTGCTCACGGTGTTGGGCGACATCGCGCCGGGCAGCAAAACCAACCAATTCAACCTCACGGGCACCCTAAATGACGCCCCCCTGGTGCTGGCGCAGCCGTTTCTGGGCTCGCTGTTCAAGAACATCGGCGGCACGGGGCGCGGCGAGCTACGGCTCACGGGCCTGTTTGCCGCGCCTAATTTGCTGGGGGCCGTGGACGTGAGCAACGGCCGCCTCACCTTCGGCTACTTGGGTACAACGTATACGTTCTCCGACCGTATCAGCTTCACCAACACGTCGATTGAGTTTCGCAACGTGCGACTGCGCGACGTACTGGGCAACACCGGCACCGTGGACGGCATTGTGCGGCACCAGGGCTTCAAAAACATGAGCCTGGATATCGCGGCCAACTTCCGCAAGATGCAGGTACTCAACACCACGCGCAAGGACAACCAGCTGTATTTCGGCACGGCCTACGCCTCCGGCACGGCCCGCATCACGGGGCCCACCGACGACCTCGACATTACCGTGCGGGCCAGCAGCGAGGCCGGCACCCGCGTGAGCCTGCCCCTCGACAACGCTGCCAAGGCCGAGAAGGCTGGCTACATCAAGTTCGTGAACAACAACCCATTGCTTGACACCACCAAAACGAAGAAAGTGGTAGTCGCGGCAACCGAAAAGGTGGATTTGTCGGGCCTGCGCCTGAACATGAACCTGACCATCACGCCGGAGGCCTACGTCGAGATTCTGCTCGATGAGAGCACCGGCGACGTAATTCGGGGCTCGGCGGCCGGGCAGCTGCGGCTGGCCATTGATACGCGGGGCGAGTTCAACATGTACGGGCAAGTCGAAATCGTGCGCGGGGCGTATAATTTCACGCTGCAGGGCCTGGTAAACAAGGAGTTCGTGGTGCGCCCCGGCGGCATCATTTCCTGGAATGGCGACCCGCTGGCCGGCGAGATGAACCTCACAGCTACCTACACGCAGCGTACGTCGCTGGCCCCGGTGCTGGAGAGTGGCGCGTCGGGCAGCGTGGCCGTGGTGCCCGTGACGGCCGTGATGAACCTGACCGGCCCACTGCTGCTGCCAGCCATCAAGCTCAACCTGGAGTTCAACGACGCGCCTGGCACGCTGCAGGGCGATTTGGCCGCGTTCACCGCTTCACTGCGCAATGACGAGCAGGAGCTGAACCGTCAGGTTTTCAGCCTGCTGGTGTTCAAGCAGCTGTCGCCGCGTGGGTCGTCGCTGGGCAGCACCATTTCCATCAAAGGCCAGGACAATACGGTATCGAACAGTCTGGGCCAGATTTTGAGCACCCAGCTGGGCCTGCTCACCTCGCAGATTGACCAGAACCTGGAAATCGACTTCAACATCAACGGCCTCACCGCCGCCCAGCTGCAGGCCCTGCAGGTGCGCCTAAGCTACTCCTTCCTGAACGGCCGCCTGCGCGTGACCCGCGAGGGCGGCTTCACCAACAATCCCAACCTGGTGAGCCAGGGTACGGGCACCGGCACCACTCCTTCCACTGCCAATACCGCCGGCCAGGCCTCGCTGCTCGGCGACTTGAGCTTGGAATACTACCTGCGCCCCGACGGCAAGTTCCGGGCAAAGCTGCGCTACGAGACCACCCCGCGCGACCTCGAAACTATCAACCAGCCCCGGGCCGGCTTCTCGCTGCTCTACACCGAGCAGTTCAACACGTTCGGGGAACTGTTCACGCGCCTCATTCCAAAGAGCAAAGAGCGTAACATGCAGAAGGCCCGCGAAAATAAAGAGGTGATGACCGTGGACGAAGACCCGCGGACGACGCTGTAGCGTCTTCAATTATCAATGAGCAATTAATTAATGAGCAATGGATACTGCACTGCCGGGCGGCAAGGATAATGTGCTTCTGGAGAAGTCCTTTGTTTTTGGAGTCCGAATGTTTAAGCTCGGCCGATATTTGCAAGGCGAGCAGAGAGAATATGTGTTGTCGAAGCAGATAGTGCGGAGCGGCACGTCGATTGGGGCAAATGCGGAGGAGGCAGTAGACGCTATTTCAAAGGCGGACTTTAGTGCGAAAATATCCGTTGCCTACAAGGAGGCTCGTGAAACCAGTTACTGGCTGCGACTTCTGCACGCGGCAGAGTGTCTGCCAGTTCCCCTCTTCGATTCGTTAGAAGCAGACTGCCAAGAGCTTTGCCGAATCCTTTTCAGCATTTTGCGCACCAGTGGCCGTGCGTAGCAAGGGCGTAAGCAAGGCTCTGCTCATTGCTCATTGATAATTGCTCATTGCCCAGAGTACCTTTGCCCGAATATGGCTGCCCCCTCCAACCCACATACCCGTAAGAAAAAGCTCGGCTCTTACCCCACGCTGCTCGTGGTGTTCAGCATCACGCTGGCCCTGGTGGTCATCGGCTTGTTTGGCCTGCTGCTGGTACATGCCCAGAAACTAAGCGAAGTGGTGCGCGAAAACCTGGAGGTGCAGGTGTACCTCGACCGCGACCTGCCCGAAACCGAATTGCTGCGCTTGCAGCAGGATTTGGGCCAGCAGGCGTTCGTGGCCGAGCGCAACGGCAAGCCCCAGATTCGCTTCGTGAGCAAGGAAGAAGGCGCGCGCCAGCTGCTGCAAAGCACCGGCGAGGATTTCCGCCAATTCCTGGGCGACAACCCGCTGCGGGATGCTTACGTGCTGAAAATCAAGCCCGAATTCACCGACACTTTGCACCTGCGCCAGCTCAACCGCAGCATCTCGACGCAGCGCGGGGTATTTGAGGTGCAGTACCCGCAGGACCTGTTCGCCAGCATCAACAACAACCTGACGCGGGTGAGCTTGGTGCTGCTGGGCTTCGCGGCGGTGCTGGTGCTGGTGGTGGTGATTCTAATTAACAATACGATTAAGCTGGCGCTGTTTTCGCAGCGCTTTCTCATCCGGTCCATGCAACTGGTGGGCGCGACGCGCCTCTTTATTCAACAGCCGTTTTTGCGGCGCGCCACCTGGCAGGGCCTGGCCAGCGGCGTGCTGGCCGCGCTGCTGCTCGTGGCGCTGCTGCAATATGCCTACCTCGAAGTAGAGCCGCTGCGCCTGCTGCGCGACGACCTGCGCCTGGGCCTGCTGCTGCTGGGCGTAGTGGTGCTGGGCGTAGTTATCGGCTTTTTCAGCTCGGCCCGCGCCGTGCACAAGTACCTCCAAATGTCACTCGACGACCTGTACTAGGTCATTTAACATTTATCAATTAACATTTAACAGTCGTTCGGCGAACCTACTGCCATGAACTACCGACCATGTTTGATTGAGAATGAAGAATGCCGATTGTTAAATGATAAATGTTAATTGTTAAATGACTCCCTCCCCCACCTTCCGCTTCGCCTTCGGCCTCCGCAACTACCGCCTGATGTGGGCTGGCCTGGCCCTGCTGGCCGCCGGCTTTATCACCATGATGTTTGGCGACAAGGCCAACTACGGCGAGGATTTCGTCGGCATCACGCTGGGGCCGCTGCTGCTGCTGGCCGGCTTCGCGGTGGAGTTTGCTGCCATTATGGTGCGCGATAAGTCGCTGACGGTTGCGCCCGTAGCGCCCACCTTTACGCCGGGCACCACTGCCGAGCAGGTAGCCGCCGCCAACGCGCCTGTAGCCCCAGCTGCTCCAACCACCGCGCCCACCTACAAGCGCCTCTAAATTAGTGGTTAACGGTTAGTGATTAATGGTAAATACCAGCAAGTCATTAACCACTAACCGCTAACCACTAACCGTTGATTAAATGACTTACTGGCACGCGCTGCTCCTCGCCATCGTGGAGGGCATCACCGAGTTTTTGCCCGTTTCCAGCACCGGGCACATGATTATTGCCTCGGCGCTGCTGGGCATTCCGCCCACGCCGTTCTTCAAGCTCTATCTGGTTCTGATTCAGTTAGGAGCCATCCTGTCGGTGTTAGTAGTATACTGGAAGCGTTTTTTTCAGAACATCGACTTCTATCTAAAGCTGCTGGTGGCCTTTTTGCCGATTGTGGTGGTGGGGCTGCTGTTCAAAAAGCACATCGACGCGCTGCTCGAATCTGTGACGACCGTGGCTGTGATGCTGGTGGTGGGCGGCGTAATACTGCTGTTCGTCGACCGCTGGTTTCCGCAGGAAGACCCCAAGGTAGGCGGCCACCCCGTCACTAATCCCAGCTTCAAGGAAGCGCTGATAATCGGCTTGTTTCAGTGCTTGGCGGTGGTGCCGGGCACCAGCCGCTCGGCGGCGACCATCGTGGGCGGCCTCACCCAGAAATTGACGCGGCAGGCGGCAGCCGAGTTTGCGTTTTTTCTGGCGATGCCCACCATGGCGGCGGCCGCAGTGAAGGATATTTACGACTATTACAAAGAGGCCAAAGCCAACGGCGTGGATATCTCGCACCTGTTTACAGGGGCCGAAATCAAGATGCTGGTGCTGGGCAACGTGGTGGCGTTTGTGGTGGCGCTGCTGGCTATCCGGCTGTTCGTGGGCTTCGTGGCGAAGTACGGCTTCCGGGCCTTTGGCATCTACCGCATCATCGCGGGCGGTATTCTGTTGCTGATGCTGGCGCTGAAACTTCCCCTCACCCTCGTATAAATCTGATGACGAAGACCCTGGCCGACTACGATTTTGAAACGGGCGAAGTGCTGCTGCTCGACAAGCCTCTGACGTGGACCTCATTCGATGTGGTGCGCAAGGTGAAAGGGGCCCTGCGCATTAAGAAAATCGGCCACGCCGGCACGCTCGACCCCCTGGCCAGCGGCCTGCTGATTCTCTGCACCGGCAAAAAAACCAAGGATATCGACCAGATTCAGGCCCAGGAAAAGGAATACGCCGGCACCTTCCGCCTCGGCGAAACCACGCCCAGTTTCGACCTCGAAACCGCCGTGGACATGGCCCTCCCCTTCGCCCACCTCACCGATGAGCAGATTCGGGCGGCCACGGAGCAATTCACCGGCCTCATCCAGCAAACGCCCCCGATTTTCTCGGCCGTGAAAGTGGACGGCAAGCGCGCCTACGAGCTGGCTCGTACCGGCCAGGAAGCTGAAATCAAACCCAAAACCGTCGAAATCAAGACCTTCGAAATCACGCGCATCGAGTTGCCGGAGATTGATTTTCGGGTAGTCTGCTCGAAGGGCACTTACATCCGCAGCCTGGCGCGCGACCTGGGCGTGGCCCTCGGCTGCGGCGCCCACCTCACGCGGCTGGAGCGCACGCGCATCGGCGAGTTTCGGGTAGAGGACGCCTTTTCGCTCGAAGCCATTGAGGCCCTGCGCCCACCCCGGGCCGAGGGCGACGGCCCCGCCCGCCCCCGTCGCGAGCGGCCCGCCACCGCGCCCAACCGCGCCGGCCTGCAATATTTTGCCGCGCTGCAAGCCGATGCGCTGGTCGCCCAGCACCTCAAAGACGCCTCCGAAAAGCCAGCCGAGTAGGGTGCGGGGCCTGTCCCCGCCCGTCGTTGAACGGCTGCGTTGAACGGAACCATCGCACCGGGGCGACCGCCGGGCGGGGGCAGGCCTCGCCCCTACCTTTGCGGCTCGTTCAGCCTCCCTTTATTCGCTTCCCCGGCACTTTATGCACGTCATCCGCGACCCGGCCCAGTTCCCGTTTCTTGGCAATGCCGTCGTTACCAGCGGCACGTTTGATGGTGTGCATGTGGGGCACCAGCGCATTCTGGCGCGGCTGCGCGAGGTGGCGCAGGCCAGCGGCGCGCCGTCGGTGGTGATTACCTACTGGCCGCACCCGCGCCTGGTGCTGGGCCCGCCTCCCTCCCACCCCGAATTGCTGGAGCTGCAGCTGCTGAACACGCTGGAGGAGCGCATTGTACGGCTGGCCGCGCTGGGCGTTGACTACCTGCTGATTGTACCCTTCACCAGAGAATTCGCGCAGTGGACTTCGGAAGAATACATTCAAAACCTGCTGCTGCACACTGTGGGCGCGAAGCAGCTGGTGATTGGCTACGACCACCGTTTCGGCAAAAACCGCGAGGGCGGCTTCGACTACCTCTGCCAGCACGCCGACCGCTACGGCCTGACGGTAGAGGAGATTCCGCGCGAAGACGTGGACGCCGTGGGCGTCAGCAGCACGCGCATCCGGCAGGCGCTGCGGCAGGGCGACGTGGCCACCGCCAACCGCTACCTGGGTTACCATTACCCGCTCACGGGCCGCGTGGAACACGGCCAGAAGCTGGGCCGCACGATTGGCTACCCCACCGCCAACCTGCGCGTGGAGGAACCGCTAAAACTGGTACCGGCGCGCGGTATTTACGCCGTGTGGTGCGTCACGGAGGCCGGCACCCGGCACGCGGGCATGCTTAGCATTGGCGTACGGCCCACGATTGGCAACGATTTAGCGCAGACCATTGAAGTGAACCTGCTGGATTTTAGCGGCGATTTGTACGAGCAGCTGTTGACGCTGGAGTTTGTAGCCTGGCTGCGGGCCGAAGAAAAATACGATGGCTTGGACGCGTTAACGGCCCAATTGGCGTTGGATGCGCAGAACACCCGCGCGGCGCTGACAGCGGAGTAACCGTTTTGGCCGCATTGCCAAAGACGCCCGGTTGCGTCGCGGTGCTGAATGAATTGTGGCAGGACTGTTGAGAGCATTTGCTCACCGATGAGACGCGAACGGGCATTTTTACCATCGTTCGCCAATACGACTACTTACTATCAACTTATTTTCTTTCAATGAATTATCTGCGATTATTGCTCGTGTGCTGTGGCCTGATTTTTTCCTTCGCCGCGCAGGCGCAGAGCAAGATTATCGGCGTGGCCCTCGATTCGGTTACGCACGAGCCACTGGCTTTTGCCAGCGTGTTTCTGGCCAGCACCACGCTGGGCGCGACGACCACCGAGAAGGGCGAATTTGAGTTTCCGCGCGTGCCCAAGGGCACCTACGACATCGTGGGTTCCTACGTGGGCTACCGGCTGGGTAAGCAGACGATTACGGTGGAAACCACGCCATTAAAAATCACCCTCAACCTCGCGCCCACCGGCAACCAGCTGGGCGAAGTGGTGGTGCGGCCCGCGCCCAACAACCCGGCGCAATACCGGCAGTTTGCCGAGCTGTTTTTGGGTGGCAGCACGTTTTCGGAACAGTGCCACATCAGCAACCCAGACGATGTGCGGGTGATGCTTGACGACTCGACGCAGGAGCTGTCGGCTCGCACTAAGGAGTTTTTGCAGATTGACAACGACGCTCTGGGCTACCGCCTGAAGTACTACGGCCTGTACTTCGCCTACGACAAAGCGGCGAGCTCGATTACGTACTACGGCCAGCCGGTATTCGAGGAGATGAAGCCGCGCGATGAGGGCCAGCGCCGGCTGTGGGCCGCCAACCGCCTCACGGCCTACACGGGCTCGTTCATGCACTTTCTGCGCAGCCTCTACACCAACCGCCTGGCGGCCGGCAGCTTCCTTACCCAACAGATTAAAGTAGTGCCCAACCCGCACTACGAAAACGCCCAGAAGAAGCGCGAGGCCCTGCTCGCCGCCGGCGCGGCCGGGGCCTACTCGCCCGCCGAAAAGGACTCGCTGCGCCGCTGGAGCCGCGAAGTGCCCGAGCTGGCCACCCTCTACTCCGAGCCCCGCCCCATCGACAGCCTGCGCCGGGTGAAACCCAATGGGCGCACGTACATGCGCTTCAGCGGCGAGCTGCAGGTGGCGCATTTCGGCGAAGCACCCGACCCGCGCTTCAAGCAGCCCATGAACACGCTGGGCTACACGCGCACGCCGTACCCGTTGCAACGCCAGGTTTCGCGTCTCCAACTGGCCGATGATGAGGCCGAGATTCAGGCCGACGGCTCGTTGCGCAACCCGCTGGAAGTAGCCATTGGCGGCTACTGGGGCTTCGAGAAAATCGGCGAGTTTCTGCCCTACGACTACGTGCCCACGGGCATGCCCGCACCAGCCCGGGCACCGGCCGCGCGGCCGGTGCGGCGGCGCTAGCA
>JALYUH010000428.1 GCA_030853985.1 Bacteroidota bacterium
GGTTTCAGCTTTCGATTGCCAAGCTCCGAAAATACTTCTACCCCTTCATCATTCAGAAATGCTTTCAGCGAAGCAACATCGGTTAAATACGCATCCAGAAACTGCTCAAACCGCCATCGGACCAGCAGGCCCGCGGAGTTCAAATAGGGCTCCGAATAGCTTTCAAAGCTCGGCAGCAGCTTGCGTTGGGCATCTTCCTGGTCCAAAGCTTTCACCAGCATTATCCGGTCTTCGTATTTCTGCCGCCCGCCGGTTTCGTTTGCTATTTGAATGACAAACCGGACCTTGATGCTCCAGAAGCAGCTTTTCGGCATTGATTCCTGCCGGTTGAAACCTTCAACAGCTTCAATGGAAATGGATTTAACCGCCTCCGTGGCCAGCAACGGCAGCCGGTTCAACGGCAAAGTCACTTTCGCCCCGATTGGCCGGAAATGAGTACCCATTTTTTCGAATGGCACCTTCCCTAACAGCGCTTTCAGGGTGCTGAAATCTTTGCGCATTTGCGCGTTAATACGCCGCGTTCGTTCGGCAGGCGGATAGCCAAGCACGGATTTACAATGCGGATAGGGCACGGTGATATGAACCCTCGCCGGGTTTTCCAGTTCGGGTAACGCAGCGACTGTCAGGTTCCAGTCCTGCAGGCCCAATATTGCTTTCATAAGGCAATGATGGCCCGAAAGAGGTTAATAGAACAGGCCCCGCCAGCAATTGCTGACGGGGCCTGTCGGGTCTAAACCGGACGAAGCTGCCCGGCTACTTGAATTTAGGCAGGTTGACGTTCGGCAGGTTCAAATTACCGCTCTTGTACCGCTTGTATAGATAAGCAGCACCGGCCGCCAGCAGGGCTCCTTTTACTAGGGTGCCGGAATTGGAGCCGCTGGCGCGGGTGCCATCTTCGTTGGTACGGCCGCCGCCGAAGAGGCCGGCCAGCAGGCCACCCATGGTGCCGCTACGTTGGTTATCGCTCATAATTGAAAGCAGGTTAAGGTGAAATACCCGCCTTGTACGGCGGATTCCGCCCAAGCGTTATTGCAGCACGCCGGCCGGCACGTTGTGCAGAATCAGCCACACCAGCTCCCGCAGAATCTCGGCATCGTCCATTGAGCCGCTTTCGATGCCCTTGCTCTGCGCATCGGCCCGCCGGATGTTGTGGATGAGGCCCACCACCCGCTCGGGCGGAAATACGCGCAGGGCCTGCTGGTATTCCTTCTGGGCGAAGCTGTTTAGAATGCCCAGGCTCTTAAACACGCCATCGGGCGGGTTGGAGCCGGCCTGGTGCAACACCAGTAGCTTGGTGAAAAAGTTGAACAGCAGCGTCAGGTTCGGAATAAGCGGGTTGGCCTTGGGGTTGGCCGCGAAGTAGGCCAGAATGCGGTTGGCCTTGAGCACGTCGCGCTGCACCAGCGCCTTTTGCAACTCGAAAATATTGTAGTCCTTGCTGATGCCCACCAGGCGCTGCACCAATTCCTCGTCGATGGGCTGACCGGCCTTCAGGTTCAGCACCAGCTTGTCGATTTCGTTGGCCAGCCGGCCTAGGTCGGCCCCGATGTACTCGGCCAGCATGGCGGTGGCTTGCCCGGTTATCTGCTGGCCGCGGCCACGCACGTTGGCCGTGAGCCACTGCGGCACCTGGTTGTCGTAGAGCTTCTTGCTGGTCATCAGCACGGCGGGCGAGTCTTTGCCGGCGAGCAGCTTGCCCAGCTTTTTGCGCGAATCCAGCGTTTTATGCTTGTAGCAAAACACCAACACGGTGCTGGGCAGCGGGTGTTGGAGGTAGGCCTCCAGAAAAGGCCAGCTCCGCTCCTGCTCCAGGTCGGCCACGGTCTGGGCTTCTTTCACGATGACGACCGAGCGCTCGGCCATCATCGGGAAGCGCTTGGCCTGGCCCAAAATGGCCGTCACGTCCACGTCCTTGCCATACACCACCATCTGGTTGAAGCTGCGCTCGTGCTCGGCCAGCACGGTTTTTTCAATCAAATCGGCCACCACATCGATGTAGTACGGCTCCTCGCCCTGCAAAAAATACACGGGCTGAAACTGGCGCTGCTGCAGCTGCTTCAATATCGCGTCGGCTTCTAATAGCGGCATGGACTTGTCGGGGCTTGGGGTCTTGGGAGCGTAGGGACTTGGTTTCGACCCGGCCGCAAAATTAGGCCTTGCCTACCCCCCGCCCTACCTTTGCCTACTTATTATATAGGGGCAGGTTTGCGGGCCAATGCCCAAAACCAAGCCCCGAAGTCCTTAAGACCCCAAGTCCCGACAAAACCATGTCCCTCATTGACGAACTGACCTGGCGCGGCATGTTTCACGATGCCATGCCCGGCACCGCCGAACACCTCGCCGCTCACGCGCCCATCACCGGCTACATTGGCTTCGACCCCACGGCCGCCTCGCTGCACATCGGCAACCTGGCCACTATCATGCTGCTGGTGCATTTGCAGCGCGCCGGCCACCGCCCGCTGGCCCTCGTGGGCGGCGCCACCGGCATGATTGGCGACCCCAGCGGCAAGTCGGCCGAGCGCAACCTGCTCGACGAAACCACCCTGCGCCACAACCAAGCCGGTATTCAGGCCCAGCTCGAGAAGTTCCTCGATTTCTCGGAAGGCCCCACCGGCGCGCTGGTCGTGAACAACTACGACTGGTTCAAAAACTTCGGCTTTCTGGAGTTTCTGCGCGAAGTGGGCAAGCACCTCACCGTGAACTACATGATGGCCAAGGATTCGGTGAAGCGCCGCATTGGTGGCAGCGAAGACGGCTCCGATACCAGCGGCATCAGCTACACCGAGTTCAGCTACCAGCTACTTCAAGGCTACGACTTTGTGCACCTTAATAAAACCCTGAGCTGCACCCTGCAAATGGGCGCCAGCGACCAATGGGGCAACATCACCACCGGCACCGAGCTCATCCGCCGCCTCGCCAACGCCGACGAGCGCGAAGCCAAAGCCTATGCCCTCACCGGCCAGCTCATCACCAAAGCCGACGGCACCAAGTACGGCAAGTCCGAAACTGGCACCGTCTGGCTCGACCCCAACCTAACCTCGCCCTACCAGTTCTACCAATTCTTCCTCAACGCTGCTGATGCCGACGCCCCGCGCCTCATCCGCGTGTTCACGCTGCTCTCGCAGGAAGAAATTGAGGCCCTCGAAGCCGAGCACGCGCTCAACCCCGGCCTAAAGACCCTGCAAAAAGCGTTGGCCAAGGACGTAACCATCCGGGTGCATTCGCAGGCCGCTTACGAGGCCGCCGCTGCTGCCTCAGAAGTGCTGTTTGGCAAAGGTGAATTATCCAGTCTCACCGAATCAGAGCTGATTGGGGCATTTGCCGGCCTGTTCCATTTTCGCATATCCCGCGCCGAGATAGCCGACCAGAACGTAACGGTGCTCCTAAGCGACACTACCGACAAGCAAATATTGTCCTCGCGTGGTGAAGCCCGTAAGCTGGTTCAATCCAACGGCCTGAGCATCAACGGCACCAAGCTCACTTCGCCCGACACGCTGGTATCGGAACTGCCTGTGCTACTCAGCAAGTACTTGGTGGTGAAGAAGGGCAAGCGGGATTACTTCCTGGTCGAACTGGTGTAGCATTCAGAGCGGGTTCACGCGAATCGAACGCATAAAAAAAGGCCCCGCCATGCAGCGGGGCCTTTTTCGTCATCAACAAAATCCGTCAAATCCGGTCAGAATCCGACCAATCCGTGATTACTTCTTCTTGGCAGGAGCAGCCTTTTTAGCAGCGGCCGGAGCAGCTTTCTTGGCAGCGGGAGCCGCCTTTTTAGCAGCGGGAGCCGTCGTGGCAGCCGCCGTGTTCTTGGTGTTTTGAACCTCGGTGCGGAACGTCTGCGCCATGGTCTTCAGCTCCTGCATGCCTTTGCGCACGCGGGTGCCGGCAGCGGCGTTCTGCTTATCGTAGAATTTCGAGAAATCGTCTTCGAGCGACATCACGAGGTCTTTCAGTTTGCTGAAATTGTTCATTGGGGGTTGTGGTTTGGGGGTGAAAAATGAATGGTTAGTGGTGTTAAGCCGGCCCTAATATACAGGGATTTCAAATACAAGCAACTTTTTCACATTTTTTTAAAAACCCCCTCCCCGGCTTTCAGAGGCCGATTTTGCGTTTAAAAACCCCATTTGCAGCCAGTAGCGCTAAAGCTCTTAGCTTAGAATTGTTCAAAAACAAAAGCGCCGGCCACCCTGGTGGGCAGCCGGCGCAATGTGCCTTACCGGGCTATTTTAGGCCGTTTGGGCAGCCGTCGTGCCTTTGCTGTACAGGCCCTTATCGAGCTTAGCCGCCATGGCTTCGAAGGCCACAATCGTTTCCTGCACGTCGTCGAGCGTGTGCATGGCCGTTGGAATCAGGCGTAACATAATCACGCCCTTGGGCACCACCGGGTAAATCACGATGGAGCAGAAAATGCCGTAATTCTCGCGTAAATCGAAGGTTAGGGCCGTGGCGTCCGACAATTCCCCTTTCAGAAACACCGGCGTTACCGGCGATTCGGTGGTGCCCAAGTTGAAGCCTTTTTCCACCAGCCCGCCTTGCAGGGCGCGCACGATGGTCCAGAGTTGTTCGCGGTATTCGGGGTGGTTGCGAATCAGCTCCAGCCGTTTCAGCGCCCCAATTACCAGCGGCATGGGCAGCGATTTGGCGAAAATCTGACTACGCATGTTATAACGCAAATATTCAATCACGCTTTCTTCGCCGGCCACGAATGCGCCGATGCTGGCCATGCTCTTGGCGAAGGTGTAAAAAATCAGGTCCACGCCTTCAATGCAGCCCAAATGCTCGGCCGTACCGGCCCCGGTAGCGCCCAGCGTGCCAAAGCCGTGGGCATCATCGACGAAAATACGGAAGTTGAATTTCTCCTTCAGCTTCACGATTTCAGGCAGCTTGCCCAGGTTGCCCGACATGCCGAACATGCCCTCCGTAATCACCAGAATACCGCCGCCGGTTTCGTCGGTAAGGCGCTTGGCGCGCTCCAGCTGCTTTTCGAGGCTGGCCATGTCGTTGTGGTTAAACACAAACCGCTTGCCCTGGTGCAGGCGCACGCCGTCGATGATGCAGGCGTGCGATTCAGCATCGTACACAATGGCATCGTGGCGGCTCACCAGCGCGTCGATAATGCTCACCACGCCCTGGTAACCAAAGTTGAGGAGCAGCGCGCCGGGTTTGTGCACAAAGTCGGCCAGCTCGGTTTCCAGCTGCTCGTGCAGGGTCGAGTTGCCGCTCATAATGCGGGCCCCCATCGGGTAGGCCATGCCGTATTCCGCAGCTCCGTCGATGTCGGCTTGGCGCACTTCGGGGTGGTTGGCCAGGCCCAGGTAGTTATTCAGGCTCCAGGTCAGCACCTCTTTACCCCGAAACAGCATGCGGGGGTTGATTTGGCCTTCGAGCTTCGGAAAAGCGAAATAGCCGTGGGCGTAATGCGATTGCGAACCCAAAGGGCCGCGGTTGGCCGAAACCCGGTCGAAAATATCCACTGAAAAAACGGGAATTAGGTGGTGAAGTAACGTGCTGAAACGGCCGTTAAGGAGTTTTTGAGCATCTCCCTGACAGGCCCAACTACAAAGGTAGCCATAGGCCGCCGATGTGCATAATTTGGGCTTAATAACCGGGTAATGCCCGCTGGGTTTGCCGACGGGGGCCGGTTTCGCAGTTTCTTTGTGGGCCGTTCGCGCAGAAGTGCACAGAACCCGCCCGTCAGGCAGCTCATTCTGCGCATGACAGTTTTCCTCCCAGCAACTTCTTCCGACGCCCTCCACTCCCACCCGCATGAAAAAAATTACTAAGCTGCTCGTCGCCAACCGGGGCGAAATTGCCCTCCGCGTGTTGCGCTCGGCCAAAGAAATGGGCATTGCCACCGTGGCCATTTACTCCGAAGCCGACCGCAATGCCCTGCACGTGCGCTACGCCGACGAGGCCGTGTGCGTAGGCCCGCCCGCCTCGAAAGACAGCTACCTGCGCGGCGACAAGATTCTGGCAGTCTGCAAAGAATTGGGCGTCGATGCTATTCACCCCGGCTACGGTTTCCTCTCGGAGAACGCCGGCTTCGCCCGCGCCGTGCGCGAAGCGGGGCTAATTTTCGTGGGTCCCAGCCCGGAGGCAATGGAGATGATGGGCGACAAGCTTTCGGCCAAGCAGGCCGTGAAGGCCTACAATATCCCGCTGGTGCCAGGAACCGATGAAGCCATTTCGGACGTGCCCGCCGCCAAGCTGATTGCGCAGGAAGTCGGCTTTCCCATTCTGATTAAAGCCTCGGCCGGCGGTGGCGGCAAGGGCATGCGCCTCGTGAATGGGGCCGACGAGTTTGAGGAACAGATGCAGTTGGCCATCAACGAGGCCGTGTCGGCCT
>JALYUH010000441.1 GCA_030853985.1 Bacteroidota bacterium
GTCCTTGGTGATGGTGGGCGCGCCGAATTTTTTGTCGATAATGACGTTGCGGCCTTTAGGGCCTAGGGTCACTTTCACGGCGTTCGCCAGTTTGTTCACACCGGCCTGCAAGCGGGCGCGGCCTTCGGTGTCGAATTGGATGTTCTTAGCCACTGCGGGAGAGAATTAAGAATTAAAAATTAAGAATTTGGGATTTTCAACCGGCTTAGAGCACGGCGAAAATGTCCGACTCGCGCATGATGAGCAGGTCCTCACCGTCGACGGTGATTTCGGTGCCAGCGTACTTGCCGTAGAGCACCTGGTCACCCACGGCCACCTGGGGCTTGATGAGTGAGCCGCTGTCGGCTGTTTTGCCTTCGCCTACAGCCACTACTTCGCCACGCTGGGGCTTTTCCTTGGCCGTATCGGGAATGATGATGCCGGATTTGGTTTTCTCCTCGGCGGCGGCAGCGCGAACAATAACGCGGTCGGCCAGCGGTTTCATGCTAAGTGCCATTTTGGGTGTCTTTGGGTTGAATTAAGGTTAGAAACTTCGTACTTGGCCCCATCTCATTTCTCGTGCCAGCCCGCCAAACCTGACAAAATGGGCACTTTCTGGCACTGTCAGGTGGCAGAAGTGACGGATGTGGCGGACGCGGCAGTGGATTTAGGATAGTCCTGTTTGCTTCCCGCGTCGGAAATACGACCAAAGAAAAAGCCGGGGCCTCTCGCTAGAGAAGCACCGGCTTTCGCAAGTTTAGAGTCGTCGTCCCAATTACTGGGCCGGCGTTTTTGCCGGAGCGGTTGCTGGCGTAGTAGTAGCAGGCGCAGTTGCCGGGGCAGTTGCCGGGGCAGTTGGGGCTGGGCCAGTCGGCGCCGTAGGAGCGGGCAGTTTGGTTTGCAATGCACGCTCCTGGTTCACGCTACGCACCGGGCCACCGCCGGTGGAATTGAGCATATGCGAACCGAGCGACAATACGACTAGGCCAATGGCAAAGCCCCAGGTGAGTTTTTCGAGCAGGTCGCCGGTGCGTTTTACGCCCATCATGCTGGCCGCGCCGCCGGCGCTAAACTGGCTGGAAATTCCTCCCCCCTTGGGGTTTTGGGCCAGCACCACGAGGGCCAGCAAGAAACAAACCAGGAGAATGAGGATGATGAGCGCAGTGTACATGAAGGGTTAAAAAGGAAGCTGCGGATTACGCAGAAGGTTGCAAAGACTGAATTTGGAGCGCAAAGTACGCCATTTTTTCCGGCTGTTTCACTATGAGCTTTTCATAAATCTCAATGGCCCGGGCCGTTTTGCCCTGCCGTACGAAGATGCGGGCCAGGTTTTCGGAAACGAGGTCGGGCTCGGCACGGGTACTGCGCACGCTCAAATCAGGCTGGCCGCCGGGCGAAGGGGGCAGCATGCCCGCCCGCGTAAGGCGCGGCTGGCGCTTGAGAAAGTTGTTGATGAGGTCGATGGTAGAAGGCAGCTCGGGGGCCACTGGGCGGTGCGTGGCCCAGTGGTCAAGCAACAGTGGGTCGGGCTCGAAGAAGGTGCCGGTGGGCGGCAGCGCGCTGGCCGGCGGCTGGGCGGCGGCCACTACGGCGGTGGCGCTTTCAGCCGCTTCGGCCTTGGCCGTCAGCAAGTCCAGGAGCTGCATCGACAGGCCCAGGCGGCTGCTTTCGCCAAAGGCGTAGCCTACCGCCGCATCGCCGGTAAAAGCAGCGGGGGTGAAAACCGGCGTGGCCGGAGCGGGGGGGGCTAGGGTAAGGGCTTCGGGGCTACCCAGGCCGCGGGTAACGGCTGAAGCCGCCCACTCGTCAACCAAACCGGGCAACTCATAGGTGGGCGCGGGTGCTACTGGAACGGGGTCGGCCAATCCGAACTCAAACCGCGCCCCGCCTACTTCTCCCGGCGGGCGAATGGCTGGGGCCTGGGCTGGCAGGTCGGCCTCGATAACTGGTTCGGAAGCGGTTTCGGCTCCCTGCGCAACCGGCGTGGCTTCGGCAGCGGCTACAGGCGATACGGGCAGCGTTTCTGCGGGCAAAAGCTCCGTAGGCCTTCGCTCTACGGGCGCTAAGGCAATAGTTTCAGGTAGTGGGGTTGCCGTCGCAGATGGCGCAACTACTGCAGTAATTAAGTCAGGCGCTGGTTCCGCAATGGCAGCGGTGGTTTCTTCGGCAGCAGGTGCGGCGATAGCAGCCTGAGAAACTGCCGGGACGGTGGGAATTATTACAGAAGTTTCCGCAGGTACAACCTCAGCTGGCGTGGCTTCAGTTGGCGCCAGCCGAGGAGTGGCTACTGGCGTTTCATCAAACTCAATCCGCTCGCTTGGCGCGACTACTGCGACTACCGCGGCCTCAGTGGCAGAAGGTTCTTCCGGCGCAGCCGCTACTAACGGCGCAGCTACGTCGAATAGGGGCCCTGGAACGGCCGCGGGTGCTAGCGGGGCGATGAGTTCGGGCAGTGGGGCATCGTCTGCTGCCGGCGCTTCGGCACCGGGTACGAATTGGGCGGGAGCCACTGGAGCAGGCGCGGGCACAACCGGCGCCAGCGTTTCGGCAGGCACTGAAGGCGCTTCGGCTACGGTAGCGGGCAGCGCCAGGGGAGCAGGTGGCGCGGTAGTGGGGGCCACATACTGGTCGGGCCAGTCCACGAGGTCGAGCGGGTGTGGGGCGGCAGGCAGCACGATGGGCTCCGGGGTGGCCGCCGGTTCCTCCTGTTCAATCAGGCGGCGCAGCAGGGTGCGGTCGGCGGCGTAGGTGGCGGCGCGGCGCAGGCGCTGGCCGGCCAGCATGGTGCCCTGGTCGTGGGCGGCTTTGGCCAGCAGCAAGTGGGCCGTTTGGCAGTACGGAAAGGCCTGGGCCAGCTGTTCGAGCTCGCGCACCTCGGCCGGCCCCAGGGCGGTGGGGCATTCCAGAACGTGCAGGAGAGTGGCGCGGGTCACGAAGGCGAGGGGGAAGCAAAAAAACGGCGTTATCGTCGCAAGGCCAGCTTTGGGCCTCCGAAGCGGGGCGCAACATTACGCCAATTTACGCAAACCCAGCCGCCTTTTCGCTACAAAAAAATGGTTCGTCGCTAACCCGCTGGCAGTTACCCGCAATAAATTGCCCGCCTTTTTTCGCCCCACCGGGCCACGCAGGCCCTACCAGTTGGCCACCGACTTATTGAAGATGTCGGTAATGATTTTGTTGGTGGTCGTCCGCACGGCCGTGGGGTCGCTGTTGATGGTGGCGATGTTGCGGCCGGCGGGGTAGTCGTCGAAATTCTGGAATACCTGTTCGAAGCTCTGCTTATCGTCCTTGGCATTGGTGAAGCGGATTTTCACCTGAATAGTCAGTCGGTTCGAACCCGCTGTCGACACGCCGCCCGTCTGCTGAATGGCGGCCGGCGCGAAATCGTAGGCGATGATGTTGCCGTCGAACTGCAGGTCGCCGTCGCGCGGCACCAGCCGTAGGTTGGTATTGCGCTGGAAATAATCCTTAAAATCCTCGGTGAAGCGCTGCGTGAGAAACGCCGGTCCCGAAGGCGAGTTATTCTGGATGGTAGCAATGGAAATGGTGCGCACCGCCGGGTCAATGTTGGTGCCGTTGAACGAATAGATGCCGCAGCCACTCATTAGCAGGCTAACAGCCATTAGCTGCCAGCTGATGGCTCTCCTGCCAAATCCATTCAAAAAGCTGTTAGCTAATAGCTTACAGCTATGAGCTAAATCAAACTTGCTCCAGGTCATACTGCTTGAGTTTGCGGTACAGCGTACGCTCCGAAATGCCCAGGTCGTGGGCAGCGTACTTGCGCTTGTTATTATGCTTTTTCAGGGCCTTGAGAATCATCTCGCGCTCCTTAATGTCGAGCGACAGCGTTTCCTCCTCGGTTTCGTGCGGAATATCTTCCACCGGGGTTTCGTCGTCGTAGCTGCTCGAGGGCTCGTTGTGGTAGGCATTGGCTGGGGCGGGCAGGAAGTATTCGTTGCCCGAACTGCCCTCAAACGCCGTGGCCGCGCCGGTATTGCCGAACAAATGGCTGTTTTGGCGCAGCAGCTCCTGGGCTTCGTGCGGGCGCTGGCCCGAGGCCAGCTCCAGCACCATTTTCTTCAGGTCCGTCATGTCGCGGCGCATGTCGAACAGGATTTTATAGAGCAAATCGCGCTCCGAGTAGCCGGCCGCTGCGCCGTCGGCTGCGCCCGCTCCGCCCAGCAGCATGGGCAGGCGGCTGGCCTGCTCCTGCGGTAGGTAGGGCGCGAGGCGGCGGGCGTCCACGTCGCGCTCAGTTTCGAGCACCGACATCTGCTCGGCGATGTTTTTGAGCTGGCGAATATTGCCGGGGAAGCGAAAGCGCGTGAGCACCGGCACCGCGTCGGGCAGCAGCGTAATGGGCCGCGTACGGTAGCGTTCGGCGGCATCCGATGCAAACTTGCGGAACAGCAGGTACACGTCCTCGCCGCGCTCGCGCAGCGGCGGCACCGTAATCGGCACCGTGTTCAGGCGGTAGTACAGGTCTTCGCGGAAAGTGCCGGCCTGCACGCGGTCGAGCAGGTTCACGTTGGTGGCGGCCACCACGCGCACGTCGGTTTTCTGCACCTTGCTCGAACCGACGCGAATAAACTCGCCATTCTCGAGCACACGCAGCAGGCGGGCCTGGGTGCCGAGCGGCATCTCCCCAATCTCATCCAGGAAAATGGTGCCGCCGTTGGTAACTTCGAAGTAGCCCTTGCGCGCCTCGTTGGCCCCGGTGAAGGAGCCCTTCTCGTGGCCAAACAGCTCTGAATCGATGGTGCCCTCGGGAATAGCGCCGCAGTTGATGGCAATAAACTGCCCGTGCTTGCGCGGCGACAGCGCGTGGATAATCTTGGAAAACGACTCCTTGCCCGACCCGCTTTCGCCGGTAATGAGCACCGTCATATCAGTGGGCGCGACCTGCGCGGCCACCTGAATGGCGTAGTTCAGCGCCGGCGCATTGCCGATGATGCCGAACCGGAGCTTGATGGATTGAATTTCTTGGGTGGTCAATGGAAAATCGGGTTAAATGCCACTAGGCAGCTATTTGCAGACGTTCGCGCGGGGCGGGAATTTCGCGTCCTAATTCGTGGGCGAAATCCATCCACTCCCGGATGATAACCAACACATTAGCAAGTGCCGCTTCCTGAGTTGCCCCGTCTGCCATACAGCCCGGCAAGTCAGGTACTTCTACGATAAAAGCCTGGTCTTCGGCACTCCAATACAGCACAACCGGATAATGGTGAGGGTCGAACATGGTGGGTGATGAAGAGCGTTAAATAGTGTCCAGTTTCAGTACGGAGTAGTATTTCAACAAAATAGCTCGCACTTGTTTGGTTAGATACGGTTTTACGGTGTTTCCGGTGGCTGGCTGAATATTGATTAAGTCATCAGTGCCAGCTTTACCAAATAGGTGGTGGCTACCGCGTACTCTTTTTTCGAATCCTAGCATTTCAAGTAACAAGCACATCGCACTAAAGTCCAGTGTCTGGTCATGTTGTCCGGAAAGCAATTGCGTCAGAAATTTTTGCCGTCGGCTCATACAGCATTTCCGAGCAACGTGCTGGCCGAACTGCTGTGCACCAGTACGTTCACGTAGTCGCCTTTCTGGAAACTGCCTTTCGGGAATATGACAACCTGATTCTGGCTGTTGCGGCCGCTCAAATCGTCTTTCGAGCGTTTCGAGAAGTTTTCGACCAGTACCCGGTGCACCTGGCCCACGGCGCGGGCGTTGCGCTTGGCGCTGTATACTTGCTGAACGTCAATCAGTTCCTGCAAGCGGCGCTTCTTGGTTTCGAGCGGAATATCGTCGGCCAGCTTGCGGGCGGCCAGCGTGCCGGGACGCTCCGAGTAGAAAAACTGGTAGGCCATGTCGTACTGCACAAAGTGCATTAGCGACTTGGTGTCCTCGTGCTCCGCCTCGGTTTCGGAGCAGAACCCGGCAATCATGTCAGTCGAAATCGCGCAATCCTCGCCCAACACTTCGCGGATGCGGTTCACCCGCGCCTCGTACCAGGGCCGGTCGTAGGTGCGGTTCATCAGGGCCAGTACGCGTGAGTTGCCGCTCTGGGCCGGTAGGTGGATGTACTTGCAGATGTTCTCGTAGCGCGCCATAGTGTGCAGCACCTCGTCGGTGATGTCCTTGGGGTGCGAGGTGGAGAAGCGCACCCGCAGCTCAGGGCTGATGCCGGCCACGCGCTCCAGCAGCTGCGCGAAGTTGACGTGCTCCAGGCCGTCGGCCGAGGCCCACTTGTAGGAATCCACGTTCTGGCCCAGCAGGGTTACTTCTTTGTAGCCGGCCGCCACCAAGTCATTGGCTTCCTGGATGATGCTGTGGGCATCGCGGCTGCGCTCGCGGCCGCGGGTGAAAGGCACCACGCAGAACGAGCACATATTGTCGCAGCCGCGCATGATGCTGATGAAGGCCGACACGCCGTTGGAATTCAGGCGCACGGGCGTGATGTCGGCGTAGGTTTCCTCGCGGCTCAGCAGCACGTTCACGCCTCGTTGGCCGCCATCGACTTGGCTGATGAGGGCGGGCAGGTCGCGGTAGGCATCGGGGCCGACGACGAGGTCCACGATTTTATCTTCCTCCAGAAACTTGCTTTTCAAGCGCTCGGCCATGCAGCCGAGCACGCCAATCAGCATGCCGGGCTTGCGCTTTTTGTGCGCGTTTATCTGCTTGAGGCGCATGCGCACCGTCTGCTCGGCCTTCTCGCGGATGGAGCAAGTATTAAGTAATACAAGGTCGGCGTTGGCGAGGTCGTCGGTGGTGTCGAAGCCTTCGTCGAAGAGAATGCTCGACACGATTTCGGAGTCCGAGAAATTCATCTGGCAGCCGTAGCTCTCGATGTAGAGCTTGCGCTGGCGGCCGGTGCGGGTAGCGGCCGTCACGCGCACCTCGCCGCTGGGCGTCGCCTCGGCGGTGGGCGTGGCTTTATCTAAAAAATCAAGGGTTAGCAGGGGTTGGGCCATATTTGAAACGCTTTTCGGCGGAGAACAAAGATACGCCGGCCGGGGCTAAAATGACAGAATGGCAGATGGGTTTCAGTGAGCAATTATCAATGGGTAATGAGCAGCAGCCTATTCCGATTGCTCATTGATAAATGTATTCAGCACTTCCAGGATGGCGCGGGCTTTCAGCAGGCACTCGTCGTACTCGTGTTCGGGCACCGAGTCGTAGGTGATGGCCGAGCCGACCTGGAAGCTCAAGTAGCCGGTATCGGCCCGGTATTGCAGGCTGCGGATAACGACGTTGAAATCGAAGTTGCCGCCCGGCCACACCACGCCTAGGCTGCCGCTGTAGAGGCCGCGCTGGCTGCGCTCGTAGTGTTCAATCAGCTGCATAGCCCGGATTTTGGGCGCGCCGGTCATCGAGCCCATCGGGAAGGCGGCGCGCAGGATGTCGACCACCTCAACGCCCGGCCGCAACTCGGCGGCCACGGTCGAAATCATCTGCCACACGTGGCGGAAAGGGTAGAGGCCGAACAACTCGGGCACCCGCACGGTGCCGGTGCGGGCCACGCGGGCGAGGTCGTTGCGCACGAGGTCCACAATCATCAGGTTTTCGGCGCGCTCTTTTTCGTCGTGCCGCAGGTTTTCACGCTGTTGCGCATCGTCGGCCGGCGTGGCGCCGCGGCTGATGGTGCCTTTGATGGGTTGGGAAATGAGTTGGTCGCCGCGCCGGGCCACAAACCGTTCGGGCGAGGCGCAGAGCAAGTAATGCGCACGCCAGCGCAAAAAGCCCGCGAACGGGGCCGGCGAGGCCGCATTCAGGCGTTCGAAAACGTCGATTGGGTCAATTTGCACGCCTTGAGCGTAGAATTCCTGGCAAAGGTTGAGTTCGTACACTTCGCCGTTCAGAATATCCTCGCGCACGGCCTGCACGGCGTCCAGGTATTCCGTTCGGGGCAGGCGGGCGCGCAGTGTCGGTACCCGCGGCGGACCTGGAACCGGTACGGCAGTAGCCAGAATGACGTCGAGTAAGTCAGGGGCTCCACCGTGAAGCTCAAGCTGCTCGCCGCGCCAGCGCAGCCAGGTTTCAGCCCGAAAAAAATGTAGCTGCGGCCACTCAAAACCGGCCTGATTGGCGCTGCTCAGGGCTTCAATCTCGTTTTTGACGTCGTACGTCACGAAGCCGCAGCACGGAGCCGCGCCGGCCGTTTTTAGCCACGGCTGTAGCTCGGCCAGCGTGCGTGGCGCGTCGTCTTGGTGTGCAGCCACGGCTAGCAGGCGCTCAAACGGGCCTTCGGGGTAAGCCAGGTCGTTGGGTTCGAAGTAGGCACAATGGGCAAAGCCCGCCGCCCAGCGCAAGGCCCGCGACCGAAAATCAGCCGGTAGTTCGGCCAGCAAAACAGTGCGGCAGTCAGGAGCAGAAGAATTGGGAGACACGGCAGCGGCAGCAGAAACAGGAGCTAAAGGTTGGAAGAACACGCCATCCGGCGAGTTGTTGGGGCCGGGTTTCCGGTGGGTGCCGTTTGCCGGGCGCGTTGGGCTTTGGCGAGGGCCTGAACAACGCCCCTCGAACAGCGCGCCCGGCCCGGCCGGAGGCCAGAGAGTATTGGGCATGGGGTTTAAGCCCCGCGCCAGTGGCCATTATTGCAGGGTGCGCAGGGCCAGCTTGGCCTTAGCATCAGTACTATTCTTGTACTCGTGCCAGGGGTAGGCCAGGGCCTTCTGGAAATACTTGCGGGCCGTGGGCTTGTTGCCCACGCTCTGGGCCATGTAGCCCTGCTGCAAAGCGGCTTGCGGCGCATAGTAGTACGGCGCTTTCGGCCCGGCCTCGGTCAGCGTCGCTTCAAAATAAAACCAGGCCGAATCGAGCTGGCCCAGCCCTTGGTAAGCCCGGGCGCGGCGGTACGGGGCTTCGATGCGGTCGCGCCAGGGGGCGGTACTCGTGGGCCGAAAGCCGTACAGGGTGGCCAGCGCTTCGCGGTCGTAGCCGCCATCGGACTGCAGCCGGGCGCGGGTGAGAATCGGATTCAGGCCCCGGGCCTCGTCGTAATAGTGCTGAGCGTACGTGTCTTCCTCCACATCGGCGGGGCCGGGCTGGTTGATGAGGGCCCGGTAGCGCGCCATGGTCGCGGCCGGCTGCCCGCCCAGCCACGCCGCCAAATACAGCTTGAAAGCGGCATCCTTGCGGTAGTGCGGGGCCCGCGACTCGTGCAGAAACGCCAGGTTTTCGCGCTCCGATGCGGCGTAGTCGCCCCGGTAGAGTAGCAGGTCGGCGGCCATGTGGTGCAGATAGGGCACGGGCAGGTAGGCCGTGCCGGTGGGCCGGGCGCGGTAGGCCGCCAGGGCCGCATCGGCGTGGTGCTGGCGCTTTTCCACGCTCATCCGCACGTAGGCGAAGAGCAGGTTGTCGGGCTGTTCGGCCAGCAGGTGGGCGGTGAGGCGCTCCGCTTCGGCCGGCTGCTTGTAGTAGCTTTCCCGAATCAGGGCTTGCAGCAGCTGGCTTTCAAGCTGGAAATCGCCGGGCTGACTAGCGGCCATGCCGAGGTTGCGCAAGCCGGCCTCCACGCTGGGCGTGAGGCCCAGCAGGCGCAGTAGCCAGTGGTAGCCTTCGGGCATGGCTCCCACGGCAAACTCGCACACCCCCAATGTTTTGCGGGCCGGGGCGAAGCTGGGGTAATGCTGGACCACGTCCTGCATCTGGTGGTAGCCGCTGCGCAGGTGGTAGCCGCCCACCACGAGGTGCCTGAACAGCAACTGGCTCAGGCCCAGGTGCAGCGTAATTTCGGCCCGGGCGTAGTCGCGTAGGGCGCTGGCGGGCGCATCATCCAGCGCATCGAGGCGGGCCTCCTGGCTGGCCGTGAGGGCCGCATAGCGGCCGGCATCCTGCGAAACCATCAGCTCCACGAAGTCGGCGCAGTTGGCAACCAGCAGCGGGGCGGGCGACTTGGGCGTGCCCGCCAGCTCCGGCCGCAACAGGGCGCGGGCCGCGTCGAGACGCAAATTCAGCACCTCGGCGTAGGCGCGGCGGCTGGTGGGCGTGAGAGGTTCAGCTCTCTGGCTTTGCGCATCGGGCTGTCCGGTACCGTTGGCCGGCTGCCGCAGCGGGCTGGCGGCGGTAGGCATTAGCCCGCTGGCATTGGCCAGCAGCGGCCCACTGGCCAATGCCAGCAATAGCCCCGCCCGGCGGGCGTAGCGGCTAAACGCAGCAGTTGAAAAGGAACGACAAACCATGAAACAGCAAAAACCAACGGTCCGGCAACAAAAAAGGAACGGCAGCGCCGTTCCTTTTTTCAATCTGTAACGCAAGCGAAAACTAGGCAATACGGGCCTCCACATCGGCCAGAATCCGGCCGCAGTGCTCGCACACGATGATTTTCTTGTGCGAGATGATGTCGGCCTGGCGCTGGGGCGGCACCGTGTTGAAGCAGCCGCCGCAAGCGTCGCGGCGCACCAGCACCACGGCCAGGCCATTGCGCACGTTGCCGCGGATGCGGGTGTAGGCTGTCAGCAGGCGGTCTTCAACGGGCTTGGTGGCTTCGTCGCGCTGGGCCATCAGGCCGCGCTCTTCTTCCTCGTTCTCGGCCACGATGGTGTCGAGCTCGCCTTTTTTATTGTCGAGGTCCTTGCGGCGCTCGTCCAGTTTCGACTTCGTACCGCTGATTTCCGCGTTTTTCACGTCAATCTGGTACTGGGCTTCTTTGATTTTCTTGTCGGCAATCTGAATTTCGAGGCGCTGGAGTTCAATTTCCTTGGCAATAGCTTCGAACTCGCGGTTATTGCGCACGTTCTGCTGCTGCTCGTCGTACTTTTTGATGAGCGACTCGGCGTCCTTGCTAGCCTGCTTGCGGCTCTTGATGGTGTCGTTGAGGCCCTGAATTTCTTCGTCGAA
>JALYUH010000446.1 GCA_030853985.1 Bacteroidota bacterium
ACCATGCACAAGCTGAAGCCGGTGCTACAAAGTCCGCGCTATGGCCCGAACCGAACGGCCACCCAGCCGGTTATACCGGCATGGAAAAGGACCGCATCAAACAAGCCTATCTCGACTTCGTGCTCAACGAAGGCCACCCGCCGCAATCGGTGTTCAAGCTCACCAAGCAACTGGGCCTACCCGAATCGGAATTCTACCAGCACTACCCTAATTTCGAGGCCATCGACCGCGAAATCTGGGCTGATTTCGGCCGGCAGGCGCGCGAAACTGCCGCCGCCGAGCCGGTGTGGGAAGGCTACGGCAGCCGCGAAAAGCTGCTGGCTTTCTACTACACGCTGCTCGAAATCCTCAAAAACAACCGCTCCTACGCCCTGATGAGCCTGCGGCGCTCGCTGCACCGCATGCCCGCGCTCACGCCCCGCGTGCTCGACAACTTCCGGCAGGACTTTGAATACTTCGTGAGCGACCTGCTCAGCGCCGGCCGTGTGAGCGGCGAAATTGCCAATCGCCCCTTGGTGCAGGAGGGGTACCCACACTTTTTCTGGCAACAGGTCCTATTCGTCCTCGGCTTCTTCGCCAAAGATGATACCGTGAATTTTGAGCGCACCGACGCCGCCGTGGAGAAGGCCGTAACGCTAAGCTTCGACCTAGTAGGCCGCAACACGCTGGATTCGGCCGTGGATTTCGTGCGGTTTCTGGTGCGGAAGTAACATCAGTGAACAGGTCAGTGAGTGATGAACAGCGACGTTCAACGGAATCCTGACCAGCTGTTCATTGCTCACTGATAATTGTTCACTGCTTTAATGGACCAACCCCAAACCTCGCTGCCCACTACCAAGGTGGCCCGCGCCGCTCGCTTCGCCAAAACCGGCTTCAACGTGGGCACCAACTACATAAAGCACTACGCCAAAAAAGCCGTGGGCGCCGAGTCGACTACCGAGGACCTGCACGCCGCCAACGCAGCCGAGCTCTACGGCACGCTAAGCGAGATGAAGGGCTCCGTGCTGAAAGTAGCGCAAATGCTGGCCATGGAGAAAAACATGCTGCCCACGGCCTACGCCGACCAGTTTGCCAAGGCCCAGTATTCGACCCCGCCCCTCTCCGGGCCGCTGGTAACCAAGGCTTTCCGCGACGCCTTTGGCAAGTCGCCGTTTCAGTTCTTCGACGAGTTTGAGCCCGAGGCGCGGCAGGCGGCCAGCATCGGGCAGGTGCATTTTGCGCGCAAGGATGGCAAGGAGCTGGCCGTGAAGGTGCAATACCCCGGCGTGGCCGACAGTATCAAATCCGACATCCGGCTGGTGAAGCCCATTGCCCTGCGCATCATGGGCCTGAACGAGGCCCAGGTGAGGCCATACCTGGAGGAAGTGGAAACCCGCCTGCTCGAAGAAACCGACTACAAGCTGGAGTTGCGGCGCGGCCAGGAGATTGCAACCAAGTGCCAAGCTTTGAAGCACCTAGAGTTTCCGGCGTATTACCCGGAGTACTCCACGGCCCGCATCCTCACCATGGACTGGCTGCCCGGCCAGCACCTCAAGGAGTTTCTGGCGACGAATCCATCGCAGGAAATCCGCAACCAAATTGGCCAAGCGCTGTGGGACTTCTACCAGTTTCAGTTCAACACCCTGCACCAGCTGCACGCCGACCCGCACCCCGGCAACTTCCTGATGCGAGCCGAGAACGGCGGCACCCTCGGCGTGCTCGATTTCGGCTGCGTGAAAGATGTGCCGATGGACGTGTACCAATTGTTCAAAGACCTGCTGGCCCCCGAAACCTTCGCCGACGAAGCCCGTCTCGAAGCTCTGCTCACCCAGGCTAGCGTGCTCCGCGCCACCGACGCGCCGGCCATGCGGGCGCTTTACCTGCGCACCATGCGGGTGTCGCTGGAGCTGGTGGGCCGCCCCTTCCGTCAGGCCCGATTCGACTTTGGCGACCCCGCGTACATGGCCGCCCTCTACGCCCTCGGCGACGACCTGATGGCCGACCCCGAGCTGCGCAAACAGCGCGAGCCCCGTGGCTCCGAGCACTTTATCTACCTGAACCGGACGTACGTGGGCCTCTTTGCGTTGCTCACGGAGCTGGGTGCGGCGGTCGAAACCGGCGTGTAGCCCGTGCTTTGGCTTGGGCATCGTCGAACGACTTCTGCGTTAGCTTATGCCCGCCAGAACGACCAGCCGGGCACAAGCTAAAGTACGCGCCACATTGCCCCAATGAACCTCCGAACCGAGCTACTGCGCGAACACTCGGCGCGCCAAAACCAGCGGTTGGCCGACTACGCCTGCGCCCACCTTACTGCCCTGGCCGAGCTGCTCCAGCTATTCTGGTACGGCGCGGACCGCGAGCGCCAGCTGGCCGCCGATGTGCTGGGCTGGGTGGGCGGGCGCCGGCCCAAGTGGTTGGTGCCGCACCTGCCGGGCCTGCTGGCCGCCGCCCAACCCGGTTCTGGGGACCACCCGGCCGTGCGCCGCGCCGTGGCGCGGGTGCTCCAATTTGTGCCCGTGCCCGAAGAGTGGCAGGCTCTGGCCTTCGATACCTGCCTAGGGATGTTGACGAATCCGGCCGAGCCGGTGGCCATTCGGACTTACGCCCTCACCGCCGCCGCCCGGTTGGCGGGAACCTACCCCGAGTTGGCCGCCGAGGTGGTGGCCGCCGCCGAAAATGCCCTGCACACCACCGGCTCGGCGGCGCTGCGCAACCGGGCGGCACGTGAGTTGTCGAAGTTTCGCAGTACTTCGCGGGAGTTTTTGCTAGGTTAGCTGTTGCACCGGCTCATTCGTTTCAATTCTTACTCATTCTTATGTTCGCCAAAAAATTACTCACGCTCGGCGCGGCGCTGTGCAGCCTCACGTTCTCAGCTTCGGCCCAACAAATGGCCAGCTGCTGCGCCCGCCCGGCCGCCAATCTCTCGGCTTCGGCCACTGAGTCCTTCGCCAAGCTCGCCGCCGATAAGGATTTTTCGGGCGGCCACGATGCGCCCCTGCCTTATTCTTATACCGGGGAGGGCAAAATGGTGGAGTTCAAAACCCCCGATGGCAGCACTGGCAAGGGCTTCGAAATCAAGAGCGCCAAGCCGAGCAACAAGTACCTGTTCGTGATTCATGAGTGGTGGGGTTTGAACGATTACATCAAGAAGGAGGCTGGCACTTTTGCCGCCGAAATGCCCGGTGTCAACATCATCGCCATCGACCTCTACGATGGCAAAGTGGCCACCACGCCCGAAGAAGCCGGCAAATACATGGGCGAGGTGAAAACCGACCGCGCCACCGCCATCCTCAAGGGTGCGCAGCTGTATGCCGGCCCCAAGGCCCAACTGGCCAGCATCGGCTGGTGCTTCGGCGGCGGCTGGAGCCTGCAACAGGCCCTGCTCGGCGGCAAGCAAACCGTGGGCTGCGTGATGTACTACGGCATGCCCGAAAAAGATGTGGCCAAGCTCAAAACCCTGAACTCCGACGTGCTGGGCATCTTCGCCACCCAGGATAAGTGGATTAACCCCGAAGTGGTGGGCCAGTTCAAAAAGGACATGACCACCGCCGGCAAAAGCGTCACCATCGAGAGCTACGACGCCGACCACGCCTTTGCAAACCCTTCCAACCCCAAGTTCAAGAAGGACGATGCTGCCAAAGCCCACGGCCACGCCCTGGCCTACCTGCGCGGCCGCTTCAAGCTGAAAGCGTAATTTTTTGGAGTCGAAACCGAGAAGCCTTCCCGATTGGGAGGGCTTTTTTTTGCTACTTTGGTGGGCCCGAATGCCCGGCAGTAGCGTGGGCTTTTGGTTCGCACGCCTGCACCTGCTCCCTCGCGGACTAAAAGTTCGCGCTACTTCCCACCACCATGGCCCCGCTCACTGTCCTGCTCTCCGAATACGGCGAAAGCCACCAAAACCCCACCAACAAACTGGTGCATTGGGTGTGCGTGCCACTCATCATGTTCTCACTCATCGGTCTGCTGTGGTCGGTGCCGGTGCCCGATTTTGTCAGTCGCATTAGCCCGTGGCTGAACTGGGGCACGCTGGTGATGGCGCTGGCGCTGCTCTACTACGTGCGGCTAAGCGGCCGGCTGGCCCTGGGCATGGTGCTGGTGTGGGTGGCCATGGCGCTGGCTCTGCGCGTGGTGGCGGGCGCGGCGGTGCTGCCGCTCTGGGCAATTAGTCTCGTCATCTTCGCGGTGGCCTGGGTGGGCCAGTTCTGGGGCCATAAAGTGGAAGGCAAGAAACCCAGCTTCCTCAAAGACCTGCAGTTTCTGCTCATTGGGCCGCTGTGGCTGCTGCATTTCGTGTACCGCCGCCTGGGCTGGGGGTATTAAGCTGTAGCGTGGATGCTGCGAGTCCGCGTCTCGTGAGGACGTTCCCGACCGGGCGCGGACTCGCAGCGTCCACGCTACAGCTCACCGCAGCGCCAGCATCCCGGCCAGCTCCTCCACGCACTCCGTCAATTGCTCCCAGGCGGGCAGCATGAAATACTGATTTTGGTAGCGTGCCCCGGTTACGGGGGTACGCAACACGGTGGCCAGGTCGAAGGTCGGGCGCGGGGTAAGCTCGTTCACGCAGTGGTGGATTTCGCCAGCCGATGAGAGTAGGCCCGCCCCGTAGAGGCACGGCCGGCCCTCGTGCTGCACCAGGCCGAACTCGGCCGTGAAAAAATACAGCGCCCACAGCTGCTCGCGGGCCGGCGAGCCGGCGGGCTGGGCCACGTAAGCCCGTCCCAGCTCGTGCAGGAAATTGGCCAGGCCCTCATCGAGCAGCATGGGCGCGTGCCCAAACAGGTCGTGGAACAAGTCCGGCTCGGGGCTGAAATCGAATGCCTGCATGGACCGGATGCGGGTCACAATCGGGAACTTCCGCGCGGCCAGCAACGCAAAAAACGCGGCTGGCTCGAACGGCCGGCCCACTGGCGCGAGCTGCCAGCTGGTTTCGGCCGCCACCACGGCACTCAACTCGCGGATGTCGGGGATGGCCTCGCGCCGCAAGCCCAGCCGGGCCAGGCCCTGGCTGAACACCGGGGCCGCCCGCCGGTGCAGCAACGCGGTCTGGCGGTCGAACAGGATTTTCCAGATGAGCTGGTCCTGGCTGGTGGCGTTGGTGGCGTGGGGCTTGATAAACATGGCGTGACGGTTAGGAGATGCGGGGGGTAAAACCGGGCGAAAAAAAAGCCCGATATCCTGGCGGATTCGGGCTCTTGAAGGTTTCTAGCGAAGTTCGGGTATCATGCCTCGTCTTCCGTTAGCGCCAATCGCAGCCCGTAGCCGCCCTTTTTGGGGGCAGTCATTAGGGTGTTAATGCAATTGACGAACTGGTGACGCATGAGTAAGACGAATTTAAGAACCGACTCTGGAAATACAAGCATTTCCATACATTAATTTTTGGCTATTCCAACTCCTGCCGCAGCTGGTACACGCGCCGCAGGTTGCGAATGAGGCGCGCCGACTCATCAAAATCCAGCGTTTGCGCCCCGTCGGAAGCGGCTTGCTCGGGCGTTTCGTGGGTTTCGTACACGATGCCGTCGGCCCCGGCCATTACGCCGGCCAGCGCCATGGTGGGCACGTACTCCCGAATGCCGATGCCGTGCGAAGGGTCCACCATGACGGGCAGGTGGCTCTTGGCTTTTAGAATAGGCACCGCATTCAAATCCAGGGTGTTGCGGCTGGCCGTTTCGAACGTTCGGATGCCGCGCTCGCAGAGAATCAGCTTCTCGTTGCCGCCCGAAAACACGTACTCGGCCGACGACAGCAATTCCTCGATGGTGCCCGAAATGCCGCGCTTGATGAGCACCGGCTTGTCCACGCCGCCCAGCGCGTCGAGCAGGTTGAAGTTCTGGGTGTTGCGCGCGCCAACCTGAAACACGTCCACGAAGTCGTGCATTTCCTCCACCTGCGACACCTGCATCACTTCGGTCACGATTTTGAGACCGCGCGCCCGGGCCATGCGGTGGAAATCGCGCAGCCCTTCCAGCCCCAGCCCCCGGAAGGCGTAGGGCGACGAGCGGGGCTTAAATACGCCGCCGCGCATCAGGCGCACGCCGTTGGCCACGAGGTGGTCCATCACCTTTTCCATTTGAGCCTCGCTCTCGATGCTACACGGCCCAGCGCACAAGGCCAGTGAGTTGCCACCGATGGTCACGCCATCGCCGAGGTCGAGCATTGTGGGTTTCACGCGCCACTTACGGCTCACGAGCTTGTAGTCGTCGCTCACGCGGTGCACGTCGCGCACGCCCGGCAGCTGGCCAATGGTGCGAATGTCAACGTCCTTCTTGCCGATGGCCACCAGGTAGTGCGCGTGCTGGGTGGTGACTTCGGTAGCTTTGTAGCCCTGCTGCTGCAGGTGCTCGGTGATGGTGGCTACCGAGGCCGATTTTTCGAGTTGGATTATCATGGGAATGTCATTCACCTCACCCCCCAGCCCCCTCTCCAAAAAAGAGGGGGAGCTATGGCGGCGCAGTTTTATTGCGGTTATATTCGAAAAGTCGTTGGGCTCCCCTCTTACATGGAGCGGGAACCGGGGGATGAGTTTACGCCTGCTTAATGCCTCGCACGAAGCGGCCGGCGGCAGCGGGCGCATCAGCCGCGTCGTCCAAAGCGCGGATGAGGGCGGAGCCGATGATGGCACCTTCGGCGTGTTGGCAGGCATGGTCGAAACCCGTTTTGTCGGCGATGCCGAAGCCGATGAGGCGGGGGTTGCGCAGCTTCAGGGCGGCAATGCGCTCGAAGTATTGGGCCTGCGCCACGGCGTCGGGCAGGGTGGTGCCACCGGTGGTGCCGGGGCCGGATACGAGGTACAGGAAAGCTTCGGAGAGGCTATCGAGGCGACGAATTCTTTCCTCCGAGGTCTGCGGAGTGATGAGGAACACGGCTTTCAGGCCGTATTTCTTAAACGTTTCCTGGTAGAACTCTTCATACTCATCTAGCGGCAGGTCGGGCAGAATGAGGCCATCGACGCCCACGGCAGCGGCCTGGCGGCAGAATTCCTCCACCCCAAACTGCATCACCGGGTTGAGGTAGCCCATGAGCAACACCGGCGTTTCGGCCACGGCGGCGCGCAGGCCCTTAAGCTGCTCGAACAGCACGGGCAGGCTCATGCCATTGGCCAGCGCCACCGAGCTGCTGCCCTGAATGACCGGGCCATCGGCCAGCGGGTCGGAAAACGGCATCCCGATTTCGAGGATGTCGGCCCCGGCTTCGACCAGCGCCTGGGCCAGCGGAATAGTATCGTGCAGGCTGGGGTAGCCGGCGGTGAAGTAGGTGTTGAGCAGGTTGGTTTTGCTCGCAAAGGCGTGTTTTATTCGGTCCATAATATGGGTTCCCGCAGCGTGCGCAGAGGTTTTCGCGGAGGGCGCTGAAC
>JALYUH010000508.1 GCA_030853985.1 Bacteroidota bacterium
GCACCTGGGGGTGGGCCTGGCAGCTTTTTACGTGGCCGTGTTTCCCGGCAACATTCACCAGTACCAGCAGCACCTGTCCGCATTCGGCCTCGATACGGATGCCAAGCGGCTGGCGCGGCTGTTTTTCCAGCCCGTGCTGATTGGCGCGGCGCTGTACGGCACCGGCGCGCTGAACGCGCGGAAACGTCAGCAATAGCTCTTGAAACCACATGGATAGACCCAATCAGAAAGCCCTGCTGGCGGAACTAACCAGCCTGCTCACGAAGGGCAACGCCCACGCCACCTTCGAAGAAGCGACCGCTGAGCTTACGCCCAAAACCTGGAACCAGCACGTGCCGGACGTGCCCTACACCATCTGGCAGCTGGTCGAGCATATTCGCATTGCGCAGTGGGATATTGTGGAGTTCTCCATCGACGCCGAACACCAATCGCCAGAATTTCCGGAGGGCTACTGGCCGGCCCCCGATGCTACCGCCGACGAAGAGCAGTGGCAGGAAACGCTGGACCAAATTCGGCAAACCCGGCAGCGGTTTCTGCATCTGCTGCACGCGCCCGGCACCGACCTGCTGGCTCCTATTCCGCACGGCACCGGCCAAACCATTCTGCGCGAGGCATTTCTGATTGCAGACCACGCCGCCTACCACATCGGCGAGATTATTCTGTTGCGCCGCCTGCTGCACGCTTGGTGATAAGCCGGTGCAAGGGCCACAACCAGGCAACGGCAACCGCCTTTGGCGCATCTATGGCAACGGTACGCCCGCCGCTACTTCCGGCGGGCTTACTATTGCCCGCCATGAAAAACCTGTTTCTGCTGCTGCTGGTGCTGCTTTGCGGCCCGGCCGGCTACGCGCAAAACACCCCCACTGCCGCCACCCTCACCGCCCTGATGCGGCGAGCCGGCGTACCCGGCATGCAACTGGTGTACACCCACGGCGGCCGGGTGCAGGCCTATGCGCTGGGCCAGCGTACTGCCGGCCAGCCCGCCGCCGTGGATGCGACCACGACTTTCGAGGCGGCTTCGCTGGGCAAAGCGGTGCTGGCCTACGTAGCGCTGCGGCTGGTCGACCGCGGCGTGCTGGCCCTGGATAAGCCGCTGCTCGCCTACGCGCCCTACCCCCGCCTGCAAGGTGCACGCAACGCCAACAAAATCACGGCCCGCATGGTGCTGGGCCACACCACCGGCTTGCCCAACTGGGCCATCAGCCCGCTCAGCCTGGAGTGGGCCACTACGCCGCTGCGCCTGAAATATGCCCCCGACAGCTGCTGGAATTACTCGGGCGAAGGCTACGTATTTCTGCAAAAAACGCTGGAGCATCTTACGGGCAAGTCGTTTGAAACCCTGGCGCGGGAGGAAGTTTTCCGGCCGCTCGGGATGGCGCACAGCAGCTTTGTGTGGCAGCAGAAATTTGCGGCCAACGCGGCTTCGGGCCACCATGACCAAAGCAAGCCCACGCCCATCGCGCATTACCCCGCTGGTTACGGGGCCTACAGTTTGTTTAGTACCGCCGCCGACTACAGCCGGATTTTGCAGGCGGTGATGACGGGCCGGGGCCTGAAACCGGCCACCGCGCTACTGCTGCGCACGCCCGCTAGCGAGGCCCGGCGCTGCGGCCAGCCGGCCACGGCCGCCGACCCGTTTATTGCCTGGGCCTGCGGCGTGGGGCTGGCCACTACCAGCCGGGGCCTGGCCCAGTGGCAGTGGGGCGACAACGGTAACTTTAAGGGCTTTTACATGACGCTGCCCGACACGCAGGAAAGCCTGGTATTCCTCACAAATAGCTCCAACGGCCTCAAAATGGCCGACGACCTGCTACGGCTGTTCTTCGGGCCGGGCGAATACCGCGCCCTGCAATGGCTGGGCGAGTAGGGCGGCGAAGTAAGTAGCGGAGCCAGAATTGCGGCGGCATAGTAGCTTCGGGCTGCGCCAGCCGCGACATGCTGCGGGGCGCTTTCCGTTTATGAAACACGTTTTATCGCAACTGCGGCCATTGGCTCGCCGATTCGCCACCGGCCGGCCGCTGGGCCTTGTGCTCGCCCTGTGCAGCACTGCCTTGCTGGGCCGCGCCCAGCCGCCGGCTCCGGCAACCAGCACGACCACCCTGCTGCGCCCCGCCGCCGTGTTCGATGGGCAGGACCGCCACGAAGGCTGGGCCGTGCTGGTCGAAAACGACCGAATAAAAGCCGTGGGGCCAGCGGCCCAGGTGGTGGCCCCGGCCGGCGCGCGCACCCTCGACCTGCCCGGCCTCACACTGCTGCCGGGGCTGATTGAGGGCCACTCGCACCTTCTGCTGCACCCTTACAATGAAACCCCCTGGAACGACCAGGTGCTGCTGGAGTCGCAGGCCCTGCGCGTGGCCCGCGCCACCGCCCACGCCCAGCGCACGCTGCTGGCGGGTTTCACCACTTCCCGCGACCTGGGCACCGAAGGCGCGGGCTACGCCGATGTGGGCCTGAAACAGGCCATCGACCAGGGCATTATTCCTGGCCCGCGCCTGCTGGTGGCCACCCGCGCACTAGTAGCTACCGGCAGCTACGGCCCCAAACTAGCGGTGGACCAGGATGTGCCGCAGGGCGCGCAGGAAGCCGACGGCGTCGACGGCATCATCCGGGCCGTGCGCGAGCAACTGGGGAAGGGGGCTGACCTCATCAAGGTGTACGCCGACTATCGCTGGGGAGCCGATGGCTCGGCCCAGCCCACGTTTTCGCAGGACGAGCTGAACCTGATTGTGCAAACTGCCCGCTCGGCCGGGCGCGGCGTGGTGGCCCACGCCAGCACGCCCGAGGGCATGCGCCGCGCCATCTTGGCCGGGGTCGAAACCATTGAGCACGGCGACGGCGGCACCCCCGAAATATTTGCCTTGATGAAGCAGCGCGGCGTGGCCCTGTGCCCCACCGTGGCCGCCGGCGATGCCACCGCCCAATACAAAGGCTGGCGCAAAGGCACCAACCCGGTTCCGGCCCGCATTCAGCAAAAGCACGTGAGCGTGGCGGCGGCCGTGAAAGCCGGCGTGACGCTGGCGATGGGCGGCGATGTAGGCGTGTTTGCCCACGGCGACAACGCCCGCGAAATGGAGCAGCTCGTGCGCGACTACGGCCTCACGCCGCTGCTGGTGCTACGCCAGGCCACCAGCGGCAACGCCCGCATCTTCCACCTCGCCGACCGCGGCCGCCTCGCCCCCGGCCTGCTCGCCGACCTGGTGGCCGTGGCCGGCGACCCCACCCAAGACGTGGCCGCCGTGCGCCAGATTCGGCTGGTGATGAAGGGCGGGGTGCTGTACCGGCAGCCGTAGTGCTTGATACGACGGGCTACCGGGGCTTACGAAACAGGTAGCGCGTCGTTAATATGCCCGTTTCGGCAACGGGGTACACTTGCACCAATTCCCATCCGCCAACGGTTAGGGCCGTAAGCTGCTGGTTTACCAGCAGCGTGTTGCGCTGTATTTTTTCTAGGTTTTTACTGCCCGATAATGCCCCAAAATCCTCCAACTGGACTTCTGATTTTCCCTCGAATGCGGGTGTGATAATGATGCGCGAGTAGGCTTTTGCCTGCGACTCCAGCGTTATTACCGTCAGAAAATCATAGGCCCGGGGTGGGCTCGTTTGGGCGGCGGCCGGCGTGCAGACGCCTAGCGACAACAGCACCAGCAGCAGCTGGCAAAAAGAGGCTTTCACCGACATAAAAGAGGAGATTAATTTCATTAAGCAGGTCGAAACACGTAAAAAGCAACCCCCAAGATAGAAGGAATAAGCCATAAAATGCCCTTGCAAGCGCGTACGGCCGCAAAAACATGGTTGGTATTCTGTTAGTTACATCCACTAGCATCCCTCCCAGCTCAAAGGCTACCTCATGAAAGACTTTTTCGCCGACCTTATCGGCCTCCACGAAACCGCCCAAACCATTAGCGCCGGGCAGATTTCGGCCCGCACGGTGGTGGTATTTCTGGTGGCCCTGGTGCTGCTGCGGCTGTCGGGCCGGCGCACGTTTGCCAGCAACAGCGCGCTGGAAATGATTGTCAAGTTTATGCTGGGGGCCACGCTCAGCCGCGCCATTGCCGCCGACGCGCCCTTTTTCACTATTCTGGCGGCGGCCGGCACGCTGGTGCTGGTACACCGCGTGCTGGCCTACCTCACGTACTTTTTTCCGGCCTTGGGCCGGCTAGTGAAGGGGGAAGCCAGCCTATTAGCCGAGGGGGCCACCATCCATCACAAGGAACTGCGGCGCGCCAGCATCAGCAAAGAAGCATTGCGGGCCGGCGTGCGCGGCGCGGCGAACCTCGACGACATGGCCCAAACCGAAGCCGTGCGTTTGGAGCACGACGGCACCATCAGCGTGGTCAAGATAGCGGAATAGCCAGTACCCCGAAGCTCCCGCTTCGGCCCGGTGGAATAACTCCTTGGCGGGCCG
>JALYUH010000546.1 GCA_030853985.1 Bacteroidota bacterium
TTGAACCGGTTTAGAAAGTCACTAGAACGGCGTAGAAACGCACATTTGCGTCTCGTCGTTGAACCAAAACCGCTGTTGCCAGCTAACAACGAGACGCCAATAGGCGTCTCGTCGTTAGCGAACTGACTTTCTAAACAGCTTCATTAACTTATTCACTGAAGAATTGCTGCAGGGCCGCGCCCACGCGGTCGACATCGGCAAATGAGTTGTAGAGCGGTACGGGAGCGAGGCGGATGACGTTGGGCTCGCGCCAGTCGCCGATGATGCCCTGGGCGGCCAGGAAATCAAACAGCTCGCGGCCGCGCTCGTGCACCAGCAGCGAAAGCTGGCAACCGCGCTGGGCGGGGTCGGCGGGCGTGATGATTTCGAGCTTCGACTTGGGCAGGTTCAGGGCGTGAATGTGGCGTTCGAGGCGGGCAGTGAGCTGCTCGCTCTTGCGGCGCAGGGCGGCAATGCCCCCGGCCCGCTCTACCATTTCGAGGCTGGCGGCATGGATGGCCATCGGGAAAATCTGCCCGCAGGAGAGCTGCCAGCCGGCGGCACCGGGCATGGGCCGGAAGCCCTTTTTCATCTGGAACCGCTCGCTGGCATCGTGGCCCCACCAGCCGGCCATGCGCACGAGGTCGGGCCGCTCGGCAAACCGCTCGTTGATGAACACCCCAGAGGTACCACCAGGACCCGAGTTGAGGTACTTGTAGGTGCACCAGCAGGCAAAGTCCACGTCCCAGTCGTGCAGGTGCAGCTCGATGTTGCCAGCGGCGTGGGCCAGGTCGAAGCCCACGGTGGCACCCACAGCGTGCCCGGCCCGGGTGATGGCGGCCATGTCGAATACCTGGCCGGTATAGTAGTTCACGCCGCCCATGATAACGGTGGCCAGCGAGTCGCCCAGCTCGGCAATTTTGGCTTCAATGTCTTCAGTGCGCAGGGTGTGCTCGCCGGGGCGGGGCACCAGCTCCACAATCACGTCGTCGGGGTTGAGGCCGTGCATCCGGGCCTGGCTTTCGAGGGCGTACTGGTCGGAGGGGAACGCGCCGCCTTCCATCAGCACCTTGTAGCGGGTGGCGGTGGGCCGGTAAAACGTGACGAGCAGCAGGTGCAGGTTCACGGTCAACGTTTTCATTACCACCACTTCCAAGGGGCGGGCCCCCACCAGGCGGGCGGTGGCGGCGGTCAGGTTTTCGTGGTAGGGCATCCAGGGCGAGGGGCCGAGGAAGTGGCCTTCCACGCCGCGCGTTTCCCAGGAGGCAAACTCGCGCTCGACGGCGGCGCGGGCCGTTTTGGGCAGCAGGCCCAGCGAGTTGCCGCAGAAGTAGGCGCACGGCTGCCCATCGGGGCCGGGCGGGATGTGAAACTCGTGGCGGAAGGCGGCCAGCGGGTCGGTGGCGTCGAGGATGGCGGCGGGAATAAGGGAAGCAAAAGCCATGAAAAAGGAGGAAAGTTGCGGGTTGAGGCGTAGTGTGGGAGAATCAGGGAATATTTGGCTGGTTTTCAACGGCTGGCAGGTTGCTTTGGCACTTGCCTGATGCACCTGCTTAGCCCATCCACACTTGGCTGATGAAAGTATTGAGTAGAAACGCCTGATAAACAACGTTGGCTACGTAGAGTCCTGCTCTCACCTCGCGGGCGTAGCGCCAGCGCTCAAGTGCAGCCAGTGGATAGAGTAACACATAGGCCACCCACAGGGCAAAAAAAACATGGGCTTCGGCGGGGAAAAAACCCGGGAAACGGGCAGGCCAGCCCAGCCAAATCATTAATCCAAGTGCGATGGCGATGGCCAAGCCTCCCATTGCCCATCGCGTGCGGGAGGGCAGCGTACGCCAGCGGAATAACTCCAAAAGCAAGACTCCAAAGAAAGGGGTAGCCAGTACGTACCTACTGCTCCCAACCAAGTCGCCATTCTGGTAGATGAAAATAAATCCGATGGCCGCCGAGCAGTAGGCCAAAGCGAATAAAATTGCCCGTGATGGGGCGGGTGAGTGACCATTGGCCCCGGGCCAAAACCAGCAGACAAGCCAGCGTATGCCCAGATTTAGGCAGATAACCAACGCCAGAAGGCCCGTAAACACCGCCAGCAAATCCAACCATAATACTGTGATACCCACAGCACTATGCAGCCTGGACGGCAGCGGCCACCAGTGCGGAACGTGGGCCCATTTCTCATGGGCAGTAAAAAATATCCAGGCATCGCCAGTAGCTTGGTAGTGCAGATAAAGTACTAGGCCAAGCGCAGCCGCAATGGCCAGCAGGCCGGCACCAATTCGCAGGGCTAGCCGGGGTAGTTCTGCCCGGGTGACGCAGGCCAGCGCCTCGGCAAAAACGAAGGCCGGGACAAAAAGCGTAGCCGCTGAACGTGCCAAACAACAGCCTATCAGTCCTACTACTGTTAATCCCAGTTGTTGGCGGTGCATTCCGCGCAACAGAATAGCCCCAAAGAAGAAAAAAAGCGCTTCGGCATACGGTACCAGGCAGAAAAAGACGGTGGGCACCGACAGTAGCAGCAGCACTTGGTAGCGCCGCATTCCAAAAGTGTGGCCCAATATGCCGGTGCCCAACAGTAAAAAGCCAAAATTGATGCCCGATATGCCCAATCCATCTACGCCCAACCAGCGCCACAGATAGGGGAAAAGTGGAAAAAACGGAATATTAGTCCGGCTTTCCGTGAATACGTAGCCAGCTTGGCGAACGGAGTCAAAATAAAGGCCGTCCCAAACTACTAGGTTTTTGGCAGTGGGGGCATTGGTGAGCATTCCAGTGCCGTAGAGAATGGTATAGACTGTTACCAGAAACAGCGCATGCCCCAATAAAGTGGCCCCCCAAGATAATTCGACGGTCCAGCGCCTAGCTTCTGGGAACCGCAGGCCACTTACGAGCTTAGTTAAGTTTCTCAATTGAAAAATCGTCGACGTACACCGCGCCGCCCTGACTGGGCGGCACCCACATAAATAGCAGCACCTGGTCCGACGGTTGAAGCTCTTTGGGAAGCGACACATAAAAGCTGGTTGGCTCCCATTGCCGGTAGCGCTTTATTACTTCGCACATATTCAGGACTTGGGAGTGCAGCACATTGGGCGGGGCACCAGGGGTGCTGCTAGGTCGCCTCACGTTGAGAACTAGCCGCGCAAACGACAACTGGGCATTGGGCAGCCAAGTCCATAGCCGCAGGCGCAGGTGATGCGGCTGGCCCAGCGCTGCCCATGTGCAGTCACTCAAGTTACTGTACTCCGAAGGCTGGCCTATTTTGAGGGACTGCCCGCCCGTATGAGCATAGTCGCGGCTAACATCGAGGGCCCCAGCCTGCTCGAAGGTGTTCTGCAGTACGACATTTTCCAGGGGTGGCTGACAACTTACCAACAAGCACAGGAGTAGCACGGCCGGCCAGTATCCCCCCCTCACAAAAATGCCTTTGCCGAAAATCATAGTCAAAAATAGTACAGCAAGCCGCAAGTAGCCCACGCCACCAGTCCGGGCGCTATCTCCCAAACCGCGCCGCTTCCAGCCCCAGCCAGTCCAGGGCGTTCTGGCCCAGCATTTGGGCCTTGATATCGGCCGAAAACGGCATGGATTTGATAAGTTGGCCGGGGGCCAGCTCGCCCAGCGGGAAAGGGTAGTCGCTGCCGAGCGTGATTTTATCCGGCCCCAGCGTCTTCATCAGGTAGTCCAGCATCAGCGGGTCGTGCACCAACGAATCGACCCAAAACTTGCCCAGGTAGTTGCGCGGGTTGTGGGGGTTGTCGATGGCGCAGAGGTCGGGGCGCACCTGCCAGCCGTGCTCGATGCGGCCAATGGTGCTGGCAAACGAGCCCCCGCCGTGGGCCACGGCCACGCGCAGGTTGGGTAGCCGTTCCAGCACCCCGCCAAATATCAGCGAGCACAGGGCCAGGGTGCTTTCGGCGGGCATGCCCACCAGCCAGGGCAGCCAGTATTTGGGCATTTTCTGCTGGGCCATCATGTCCCACGGGTGCACGAACACGCAGGCCCCGAGCTGCTCGGCGGCGGCGAACACCTCGAATAATTCGGGTGCGTCGAGGTTCCAGTCATTCACGTGCGAGCCAATCTGCACGCCGGCCAGGCCGATTTTCAGGCAGCGCTCCAGCTCCCGGATGGCTAGGTCGGGGGCCTGCATCGGGATGGTGCCCAGGCCCACGTAGCGGGTCGGGTAGCGCCGCACCACGTCGGCAATGTGGTCGTTCAGCAGCTGGCTTAAATCCAGGCAATCAAGCGGCTGCGCCCAGTAGCTGAACATGACGGGCACGGTGCTGAGCACCTGCACCTGCACCCCAAACTGGTCGTACTCGCGCAGGCGCACGGCGGGGTCCCAGCAATTGTCCTGCACTTCGCGGAAGAACTTGTCGTCCTGCATCATGCGGGCGCAGCAGGGCTTGTGGTGGTCGAGCCGGATGAAACCCCCATAGCCGTAGCGGGCGGCCAAATCGGGCCACCGCTCGGGCAGAATGTGGGTGTGGATGTCGATGGAAAGCATTCGTTATTTAGCTTTTAGCGGAAAGCCGTTAGCTACTAGCTGCCGTTCTGGTAAGAAGTAGTCGCCCGTCATGCAGAGCGCAGCGAAGCATCTTGCCCGCTACCACTAATCATTTTAATTGCATTGAGCGGTAAAGATGCTTCGCTACGCTCTGCATGACAGAAAACGCCCTCATGCCCTACCCTGCCACCACCGGCGCGGGCGCTTCCAGATAGGTGCCGCACACGGTGCAAGTGCGCTTGGCATCGTCCTGCCAGAAGGCGTTCATGATGGGCGGCAATTGGCTCACGATGTCGGTAATCTCGGCGAACTCCTCGTAGAGCTTGTGGCCGCAGTTTTCGCAGTACCACTGGAAGCCATCGACTTCGCCGGCCGTGCGGTAGCGCTCGATAACGAGGCCGATGGTGCCGGCCGGGCGGCGCGGCGAGTGCGGCACGTGGGGCGGCAGCAGGAACATCTCGCCGGGGCCGATGACGATGTCGACGGGTTGGCCGTCCTCGATGATTTTGACGGTCATCGTGCCCTCAATTTGCCAGAACAGCTCCTCACCGGCGTCCACGTGGTAGTCTTTGCGGGCGTTGGGGCCGCCCACCACCATCACAATAAAATCTTGGTTATCCTTGAAAACCTGTTGGTTACCTACCGGGGGCTTGAGCAGGTGGCGGTGGTCCTCAACCCACTGCTGGATGTTGAAGGCGCGGGCGACGGACATGGCGGGCGGGACTGAAAGGTGAACGAGAAGTGAGCTTGCCGGGGACTGGGTAAAGGTAATGCGGTTTTCGGGCGCAGTAAGGGCCAGCCGAGCGGGCGGCAGCCCCAAATGTTTATTCGGATATTTGCCCGGCATTCACGCTACTTCCGCCCGTTCCGTTGCCCGATTCATCGCCCGCCGCCTTTGCCCTGGTGTTGCCCTGCTACAACCCGCCCGCCGGCTGGGCGGCCAACATCGTGGCCAGCCTGGGACGCTTGCGGGCGCTGCTGCCGCCCGCCACGGGCGTGCATCTCTACCTCGTGAACGACGGCACGGCCAGCGTGGGCGAGGCCGATTTGGCGCTGCTGCGGGCCGAAATCCCGCAGTTCACTTACCTGGCTTACCCCGAAAACCACGGCAAGGGCTACGCCCTGCGCACCGGCGTCGAGCAGGTACAGGAGGCATTGTGCCTGTTCACCGACATCGACTTTCCTTATGAAGAAGCCAGCGTGGCCGCCGTGTACGAGGGCCTGCGCACGGCGGCCGGCGACGTGGTAGTGGGCGTGCGCGACGAGGCCTACTACGCCCACGTACCGGCGGGACGGGTGTTCATTTCCAAGGTGTTGCGGCGCATCAACCGGCTGCTGCTGGGGCTGGCGGTGTCGGACACGCAGTGCGGGCTGAAGGGGTTTAACCGGGCGGGGCGGGCGGTTTTTCTGCTCGGGCAGATTGACCGCTACCTGTTCGATTTGGAATTTATTTTTCTGGCTTCGCGGCCGGGGGCGGGCTTGCGGGTGGTGCCCGTGCCGGTACGGCTCAAGCCGGGCATCGTGTTTTCGCAGATGAGTCCGCGCATTCTGCTGGCCGAGAGCGGCAGCTTTCTGAAAATCCTCTTGGCCCGGCTGTTTTGAGCGCACGTTCTTCTGCTTCCCGAATACCCACCTGGCTACTGGCGCTGGGCGTGATGGCGGCTCTGGCCGGGGTGCTGGCCGTGCTGTTTGGGGCGGTGTTCTGGCACCCCGGCCGCTACCTGTTCAGCTCGGTCGAGGACGGCATTAAGAACTACTACACGGCGCTTTGGTACGCGCAGCACGACACCGGCTGGCGCTTCACGGGCATGAACTACCCGTTTGGCGAGCACGTGGTTTTCACCGACGACCAGCCGCTGCTGGCCTTCGGGCTGGCCTGGCTGCACCGCCACGGCGTGGCCCTCAACGGCGTGGCTGTCATCAACAGTGCCATGCTGCTGGCCCAGGTGTTGAGCGGGCCGCCGCTGCTGGCCCTGCTGCGCCGCTGCCGCCTGCCGGCCTGGTACGCGGGCCTCGTTACGGTCCTCATCGTGCTGCTGGCCCCGCAGCTCGACCGCCTGCTGGGCCACTACGCGCTGGCCTACGCCTGCGTGGTTCCGATGCTCTGGTACCTGGCCGTGCGCGCCACCGAGAGCCGGCGGCCACTGGCCTGGTACGCGGCCTACGCGGCGGCCACGCTGTTTTTTGGCGGCCTGCACCCGTACTACCTGCCCATCAGCGCGCTGCTGCTGCTGGCGCTGGGGGCGGTGAGCTGGTGGCAGCAGCCGGGGCGGGTCGTACCCGGTAGGGCCAGCTGGGCAGCGCGCCTGCGCTACTGGCTGCCGCTGGTGCTGGCGGTGGCCGTGCCCATCGGCATTTTCCAGGGCGCGCTGGCGCTTACCGACCCCTACGCGGCCGACCGGCCGGCTACGCCCTACGGCTTTTTCGCCTACAGCTCGTCGGTCTGGAGCGTGTTTTTTCCGGTTGAGCAACCCGTGCGCGGGTGGTGGCAGGCCATTTTCCACACCCCCGACCCTGAGTGGGAGGGCCAGGCCTACGTGGGCTTTGCCGGGCTGCTGGTGACGCTGGCCACGCTGTGGCGGCTGGGCGGCTACCTGCGGACGCGGCGCTGGGCGCGGCTGCGGTGGCCGGCGCTGCCGCCGGTGCTGCGCACCAGCCTCTGGGCCGGGTTCCTCATTTTGCTGTTTGCCATGGGCTGGCCCTTCCGCTGGGGCTTGGAGGGGCTGATTCCGTACCTCGGGCCGATTAAGCAGTTCCGCTCCATCGGGCGCTTCGCCTGGATTTTCTACTACTTCTACTCGGTGTACGCGGCGTATGCGCTGTACCAAGGCTTTCGGTGGCTGCGGCAGCGGGGGCGGCCGCAGCTGGCGGCCGGGGCGCTGGCGACCCTGCTGCTGCTGTGGGCGGCCGAGGGCGTGTTCAGTACCGCCCACAAGGCCTACCAGATTCGGCACCCGCGCGCGGCGGGCCGCAGCCTGACGGCGGCAGGCACGGCCGCAGCGCGGTACCCGGCGCGGCTGGCGGCAGCGGGCGTTTCGGCTGGGGCTTACC
>JALYUH010000080.1 GCA_030853985.1 Bacteroidota bacterium
CGGCCAGGCGCAGGGCTTCGGCACGAAAGGCGGCATCATAGCGCCGACGTTTGTTGGGTTGGGGACTGTCTTTCATGACATTGGAAAGATAAGACCCTATTCTGTCCAGATTTACCCGACCACCTCAGACAGCCCCCCCACGGCCAACCAGGTGAATGCCGGCAAGTAGGGCGTGCAGATAATGGCGGTTTTGGCAGACTCGACAATCGCGACGGGGCTGTCCGCAGAAGTGCTGGACAACTGCGCCAGGCCATACAGCGAAGGCGATTTTGGGACTTCGTTATCGGGGTCGAGGTAGGCGGTTAACCACGAGGGTTGCGGCAGATTGTGCTTTCTGCAATGGGCTGCGTAAGCTGTGTGTACCCAAGTGGTACTGCGCTTCGTTCGGCCATCTGGAGCAACTTGCTTTACGGTGTGCCCCTGGACATCAAAAAGCACCACTTGGCCACCTCGTGGGCGGCCAAGCTCGTCGCGTTGCCAAAAAATGGTCGCCCCAGGCCAGTGTGCCGATGTTCCGACGTCGAAATCCCGCAGCAAGTCATTCGCGACGCCTGCGCCAAAATGCTTTCGCAGCAACTGGGCAAATACGTTGGAAGAATAATGCCCCTTTGTTTGCTCAACTACCGCCTCTGGAATAAGGCATAGGGGAGGCGAAGCCCACTTTGGCTTTACGGATTTAGGCAGTCGTAAATTCGGAATAGGTTGTTTCTCATCTTGCTGCACTTGCTGGCCGTAGCTCAAGCCGTTCAGAGGAGTTGTGTACGGGCTGCTAGAATAACCGCATTTGTCAGCGCGGTCGCAACGGCCAAATTGTTCGGGCAAAAGCTCGTTGGTGACCGTGTCAACCCAGCGGGTGAATCTTTTCGGTTGATTGCATTCGGGGCAAGTAAACCGGGTTTTTGCACCGGCGTAGGGCTGTAACCGGAAGCGCGCGGAGGAAGGACGCATAAAAAATGTTGTTTTGGGCGCGCCACTTGCTGCACTTGCTACACTCGACCAAGTGCGGCCAGCATGTAGCAAGTGCGGCAAGTGCCGGCGTGGAAAGAAGATTTTTATTTATAGGAGGCCCTTGGCGAGCCAATGGACCTGGCCGCCGCTGCGACGGGTCCCCTGAATGCCGTGGCTTTCCAGGCGCTTTGCGAAGTTTCGGGCATTCACCGGCCGGTTGCCCTCGTCCTGGCAGTGGACGCGATAATCCGCGTACAGCACTTGACGAGCAATCGCGTTGGTCGTGCTTGCCTCGTACCTGTTGTCGTCGAGAAATGAACGCACACTGTCGGACTGAAGTCGGTACTCGTCAATCTGCTTGCTGACCGCTTCCGAGTGCGTGAAGCGACCTTGCTCAAGGAGGCGATTTAGGCCGGTTAGAACCCAGTTGAACACCCCGGACAGCTCCGCGGCGATGATTTTGGCTGCCAGCTGCTTGTCTTGCTCGGCCTCCGGAATCGTTTCTTTGAACGGCAGAATCAAAAAACGCCGGAAATAGGCGAGTGTGTGCTCCACATCCGCGGGCAGCTCGTTGCAGTTGAAAATTAGCTTCGCGTAGTCGGTCAGGGTAAACGGCTGGCCGTAGGGAAAGCGCGCCTCCACGGGCTCCCCCGAAACCAATTGCTTGAACACGTTGGGGTCGGATTTGCCGCTGATTTCGCTCGCGTAGTTGAGCAGCTTGTTGGCGAGGTGCGCCCGCGCGTACGACGGGTCCACGGTGAGGCTCTGGAGGGAGTAGTGGCTCACGTTGTCCGGGCCCAACAAGGCGGTTACAATCTCGAATAGCACCGATTTCCCGTTGGCGCCCGAGCCGTAGAGCAACAGCGTCTTTTCAAGCTTCAACTTGGCGGGGGACACAAACACGTAACCCAGGTATTCGGCCAAGATGTTCTGGCAGTCTTCATCGGGCAACACCCGATTCAAAAAGCGGTGGAAGAGTGGGGCCACGGCCGCCGAATTGTAGGCGAACGGGAGCTGATGAATCATAAAATCAGCCCGGTCGAATGCCCGCAGTTCTTGGCGGCCTGCCCCGATGTGGAACGTGCCATTCAAAAGGTTGATGCGCACGGCATCACGGGATTTTTCCGGAGCCGGCAGGTACGCGGCGCTCATGAACTGCTTGTGGAGTTGAAGAGCATAGTCTACATAGCGGGCATCGTATTTGTCCACGCCCATCCTCAGGGCGGCATCCTGCAGGAACGCTTTCAAATCGTCTTCTTGCACCGGCTGCCAGCAAGCCCCGTTGTAGACATAGACGAAGCCCAGGTTTCGACACAGACCCCACCGATTTTGGGCAGCTAGCGCAAGGGTTTCGTCGACCACCGTCACCACGTAGTGCTTCTGTTTTAACTTTTCGGTCTCGTTGTCAAGGCCGACGATTTTGCGGAAATCAAGCTTCTGCACCTTCTTGAGCAGCGACTTCAAGACCTTGTTATGCGGCACAATGGCAGCGGGCTTGACGTGCGCGGCGGCGTCCTGGGTGGTTTGCACTTGCAGTTCCGCAATTGTGACGGTGCCTACAGCCGTGTTGCCGCCGAGCGGGTGGTGCTTGCCATTGAGGGGAGCAGCACATTGGGTGAGGGCCGTTTCCATTTTACTGGTGGTTTGCATGGCTGCCACGCTTACCTTGGCCGACCCAAGCCAAGAGGTCAGTTCTATTAAAGTAGAGTTTGTTCCCCCGCTTGCTATTCGGAAGTTGGCCAGCCGAAACCAAGGCATAAATTCTGGCCTTACTCAGGCGAGTAATTTCTTGGGCTAACTCTATGCCGCCAACTTCATCAGCGGGCTTGGAAGCGCCGCGCAGATGTTGCAGCGTTTCCAGCGACAATGCCTCTAGGTTAATGAGTCGGGCATCGATTGACTCGAAAGGGTTGTTCATAGCTACTGTCTTTTAGTTTGACAGCAGTGAAGGTCTCGCCTGCCTCCAGGCATGACTAAATGGGACCGGTCCGGACCAGTCCCTAGTTTTAAGCTCTAATTGCTTCTAGTTCATTATTAGCACGTTGCTGATATAGGGTGTCTAGGTGTGGAATGACCGCTTTGATATCGGCAATCACTGCCTTCGCTTTGTCCCTGGTAACGCCTGTCCTGTTTTTGGGTTGATTGTAATAATTATAGTGTTTTCTAAGTTTTTCGCCGCTGTTATGGCCGTGTTGACGAGCTATTCCACTAGCTTCCTCCCCGCGATTAATGACCTCTCCTCTATATATGTGAAGCAGCGCTATCTGCTTGAGCGACAGGGCAGGTTTATTCTTAACATTTGTTGGCCGCGCCAACGCGATTTCCACTAAGTTGAGGGCGCGTTCTGCCCAGGGCAAACGGTGATTGATAATAGTTAACAACCTAGCACAAAAGTCATCTGCGACCTTTGCCATCTTCAGCGTGGTAACGTCTGGCGTTCTATCTTTTAAGGTGAAGGGGGGAAGTAGAAGCACTAAATCAGCGAGATTGGGCGAACTATGCCCGGACTCAAAATCAGCCTGCAAAGGCGCCGTGTTGGGGTAGCTTACAAGTCTGGTTAGTCGGTCATGCAGAAGATTCAGTTCAGGCTGAGTTGTCGGCATGTTGTCCTGAAGGCGGCTCAAAAGCAATTCAAAGCGCAACGTCATTTCCCGTTCAGGGCAGTAGTCAGCTATTGTTAGAACGTTAGTTGGGCCCCATGTCTCATCGCTCCACACCGGCACTAGCACAATGTATTCAAGTGCCTCTAATAATTGAGCCGCGGCAGACTTCTGTCTTGCGTGCAGCCATTGAAGCATCCGCATGGCGTTTACACGAGCCTGATGGAGGTGCTCCTGCCGCATCTTGTCCCTGCTTTTTTGAGACATGTTTGCGTTGTCATCACCAAAAAGTGGATTGTCTTCGTCGGGCAAATTGAGGATGGGCTTAATGGCGCCGATGAGCCGGCGAAAACCGGCTACGAAGCCCCCCCTGTCCGGCGCGTCGTGAAATGCTTGCTCATATTCAACTGGGGCTAGCCAAGAGCCAGCGTAGGGGTAATTCCACCAACTTAAGCTGGTCAGATGTCTGCCCCATTCATTGTAAACATCTTCTTCGGTTGGATGAGACTGGGCCGTCATCTCGCGCATTTCCGGCATGAAACTGCGCAAGTCGTTTCGAATACTTGTCTCAATTTTCACCTTCCACCGCCGCTTCCTGGGAACGGCTTTTTCAATGCCTCCGCGCAGGGTATAGCGGCTAGTTAAGGTGTGCCAAGCGAGCGATAGAAGTTGTGAAGCGAAAACTAATTGGTATGTCTGCAAGTCGAGGCCAGTAAGGGCCGCAAAGCTGTCGTTTGGGTTGTCATGAAGAAACCTGTTTCTTATCCTGTAAACCCTAACTTCTTCGACTAGCCCAGGCTCAAGTTTGTCCGCCAGTAACTCAACCGGACCCTCTCCCCCGAGCGCCTCAAGTAAAACATCCAAACCGTTTTTTGTCAAAGATTGGGTGATTTCATCATTGTCGCTGGGCATTAAATCACCGAACCGTTCAAGCTTTAAAAATTGGCCTTCAAGGTATAACGTCTGCTCCGTGCTGTGCATGTTTAGCAGATTGTCGTCCAGTTCGTCCAGCCATTTCTGGTGCGCGTTCAGTGCGCAGACAGAAGCCTCTTCATCATTGGCAAAAGTCAGTTCACCTGCAAACCCCTCTTGTAACAAGCGAAGAAATTTGCTAAAATATTTGTTGCTTAAACTGTTGGCTTTCATTAGTACGGAATGATATCAAACGCTGAGCGGGCTTTCACTATGTTGGCAGGTTGTTACAGCAGCCCCTCAAAAGCCGAATCCACCAACTCCGACGCGAAGGAATCTAGGTACACAACTGTAGCGGCTTCGGACTTGTGGCCCATTGCTTGTGCGATAACAGCTGTGCCTGCCCCGCTCATGCGTAGCGTGGTAGCGAAGGTGTGTCGGGCCACGTAGGTAGTGAGCGGCGTGGCAATGCCGGCCAGTTGCCCCAAGGTTTTAAGGTCGCTGTTCACTTGCCCCAGCACCTTGTGCAACCGGTTCATTACTTGGTCGGGCGTAACGTGCCGGCTTCCGTCAAGCACCGGAAACACGTAGCTATCGGGCGTGGCAAAGGTGAGCGGCCGATAAGCGGCCACAATAGCGGCGGCCGGTGCCAGCAGCCGCAAAGAGAACTTGCCCCCGGTCTTTTGGCGCACGTAGTGCAGGCGGTCGGCGTGGCCGGTTCCCACGGTGGCTCCGCTCAAGTCGCGCCAACGCAGTTGGCCCAAATCCACGAAATTGATACCCCCACCGTAGAACGAGAATAGAAACACGTCCTTCGCCAGCCGGTGCCGGTCGGTGGCCGGCGTCAGGGCTTCAAAATTTCGCAACTCATCGCGGCTAATGGCCCGCTTGCCCGTGCTCACGTCAAATTTGCCGACCTGCAGCTTATGCTTTTCGGCCACGGTGCGGGCGAACGGGTAGGCAGCGGGCTTCATTAGCCCAGCCGCAATGGCTTGATTAAGCACGGCCCGCAACGTGCGAAACCGCAGAGACAAGGTTATTTCCTTGATGCCCGTAGCCCGTAGCGCTTGCTCCCATTCGTGGCAAAAGGCCACGTTCACCCGGTCGAAGGGCACGTCAAAGCGGCTCATCCATTCAACCCAGGCGTCGGCTTTCCCCCGACCGGTGGGTGGCACTGGTGCGTTGGCCTCCGCCGCGACGAATTTTGCCAACTGGTTGCGCAAGTCGCGGTACACGGTGGCGTTGCCGGCTTGCCCAGTTTTGAGGTAGCCCGCGCTCAGTTCGTCGCAGTACGCCAGCAGCTTCACCCGGCGCGACGCTTTGCGTCCTTCAATAGCTTTGGCAGCCACGGCGGGCGCATCGTGTTGCTCGTCGGACTCGGCCAGCGTATCGGCGGCCCCGCTATACTTCGCTTCCCACTCGACCAGCCTTTTCAGCAACTTGTCGCGGCCCGGTTCAGGGTAGCTTTTGCGTACTTCCTTTTTGAGCGGGTTCCAGTACTTCGGGTGCAAGTTCAGGCCAGTTGCCAGGTACTTCAGCTTGCGGTCTTTCGTGATACGCACCATGAACGGGTGCGTCCCATCGGCCAGCGTTTTGTAGGTGTAGTAAACGACCTTGACCGTGGCCTTGCCTTCCTTGTGTTCCGTCGTTGCCATATCTGATTATTCCAACGCTGGTTTAAACGTTGGTTTAAACAAATGTAATAGAAAGGGGGGTAACGACAATAAGCCCTAATAGGCTAGGGGTGTTCAAAACGCGGTTTTTTCTACTGCTAGGGCATATCAACAATTATTAATAACCCTCAAAGTGTAGCTTCCCAAGCTGAGGGTCGCGAGTTCGAACCTCGTTTCTCGCTCATTGATTAACAGCCACTTAGCTTCATTGCTGAGTGGCTGTTTTGTTTTTGGTTTAAACGTTAGATTACACAACTAATTCGTACCATTATGGCAAATGCACTTGAACTACGAGAGCTTATAGTGTAAGCTTCCCCCTAAAGTGAGCCAGTCAAAACTAGAGAGAAGTAGTACCTTTTCACTTCTTCTATTTTTGACTGTTTATGAAAAAAAGCCGATTCAGCGAAGCCCAGGTATTGGGTATTTTGCGCCAACAGGACCAGGGCCAGACGGTGGTTCGGATTTGCCGGGAGCCCAGCAGCAGTGAGCCCACATTTTACGCGTGGAAAAGCAAGTTTGGGGGCATGAGCGTGAGCGAGTTGCAGCGCCTCAAGCACCTGGAAGACGAAAACCGCCGCCTCAAACAGCTCGTGGCGGACCTGAGCTTGGAAAACCAGGTGGTCAAGGAGTTGTTGCGGAAAAAGTAGTCATCCCCACGGCCCGGCGCGCAGTGGCCCACTACGCCTGTGAGCGGGGACTAAGCCAGCGCCAGGCGTGTGCGCTCGTGGGCCTGGCCCGCGGCAGCTACGCCCCGCCCCCAAGTGGGGCCTTGGGGGACTCCAACCCGCCGATACCGAACTCGTTGCCCGGCTGCGGGCGCCGGTGAAACGGCATGGTGGCTGGGGCTTTTGGAAATAGTATTACCGGCTGCACAAGCGACGAATTGTGGTCAAGCACAAGCGCTTATGGCGTATTTATCAGCTCCTGCGCTTGCAGCTGGGTAAGCGGCGGAAAAAGAAACGCCTGCCCGAGCGGATAGAACGGCCCCTGGAAGTATCTGCGCAGCCCAACGTGTGCTGGTCGCTGGACTTTAGGAGCGATGCGCTGACCGATGGTCGCCGCTTGCGGACCCTGAACGTGGCCGAGGACTGGAACCGGGAAGTGCTCGGCATCGAAGCGGATTTTCCGCTGCCCGCTACACGGGTCGTGGCCCTGCTCACGCAGCTGGTTGGCAGCCACGGCGTCCCGGCCCGCATCCGGGTCGACAGTGGGCCCGAACTTATCAGCCAGGTGATATAGACCTGGTGTCAGGACCAAGGAATTGACTTGCATTGGATTCAGCCGGCGAGTCCGACGCAAAACGCCTATATTGAGCGCTTTAACGGCTCTTTTCGCCGGGAGCTGCTCAACGCCTAGCTCTTTACCAGCCTGCGCCAAGTGCGCGCACAGTGCCTAAGCTAGCAGTACGACTGTAACCATCTGCGGCCCCATGAGGTCCTCAACGTCTTAACCTCCATCGCGTTTCGACAAGCTGCCTGACCTTTAGTTTTGACTGGCTCACTTTGAGGGGGAGCTTATAAATGGCAAGTGGCATTCTTAGCCGCGCTGCCCGTACAAGAGATGCAGCAGGCTGAACATGCCCGGATGTTTCGCTTGGGCAAGGCCAACTGCGACTGTCAAGTGCAAGCCGACGAAATGCGCCTAGTGCTCATCGTCCTGCACGAAGGGGAGGATATGACAACGCCCACTGCCCCCGGAATTGTTAGTGTGCAGGTGGTCGAAGGCCACTTTGGCTTCCATACCGGGGCCATATGGAGGCGCTGAAATCTGCCCAACTGCTGACGCTGCAAACCGGTCAGTCGTACCGTGTGATAGCCCAGCAGGAATTGAGGTCTCCGCTTGCCATGGCCAACCCAACCACTCAGAAGTAGCGGCTCGTTTGCGGGCTTCCAAGCGGCTAAATGTCCTTTCACAGCAGCGATAATAAACCTGCCCGAAGAACTTTTGACTCGTCCATTGGGGGCACATGGGATGTGACATTGCCGCACCTCCTACCAAGAACGTGTATCTTTGCACCTTAATGCGCCTGCTATCCCTGTTTTTTGCCTTTTACTTTGCTTGCCTCTCGTGCCTCACCTGCACGGACGAGGTGCCCGTGTGCAAAGACCAGCAGCAAACTTCCGTGGCTACTTCCCACTCCGACGTTGGGGCCGGCACGCTCGGTGACTGGTGTTCTCCGCTGTGCCAGTGCCACTGCTGTGGCGGAGCCGTGGTGCCAGTGACACTGGTAAATAAGGCAGCCTATCCCCAGCCCACTGAATGGGCAGCCGGCCCCCGCCACGCGCCGTTCGTTGTGACGGCTCCCACGCGGGCGCTCGGAGCCGTGTGGCAACCGCCGCAGGCCTAACCCTTCCCCTTTTTTCCTGCTGACCCCACCGGGCCGCCAGACGCCGCGCGCGTTTTAGCGGCCTCCCTTCGTGCGTTTTGCATAGGCCGGGTCACGTCGCCGCCGCTCCCGCCCATTGAGCTGGGGCCGCCGCACCGCAGGTTCTCCCGAAGCGTTAGACCTAACCACCACCACAGCGGATGTTCGACCGACTGATTCATTTTTCCATTCACAACAAGCTCATTATCGGGGTGCTCACCCTGGCCCTGGTGGCCTGGGGCGGCTACTCGCTCAGCCGCCTCCCGATTGATGCCCTGCCCGACATCACCAGCAACCAAGTGGTGGTGTACACCGTGGCTCCCTCGCTGGCCGCCCAGGAGATTGAGCGCTTAGTGTCCTTTCCCGTCGAGCAGGCGATGGCCACCATCCCCGGCCGCGAGGAAGTCCGCTCGTTTTCGCGCTTCGGCCTCTCGGTGGTCACCATCGTGTTCGAGGACAAAGTCGACATTTATTGGGCCCGCCAGCAGGTTTCGGAACGCCTCAAGGAAGCCGAAAACCAGATTCCCGCCGGCACCGGCCAGCCCACCCTGGCCCCGGTCAGCACCGGCCTGGGCGAGATTTACCAGTACCTGGTACGGGCCAAACCCGGCTACGAAAAGAAGTACGACGCCACCGAGCTGCGCACCATTCAGGACTGGATTGTGCGCCGCCAACTGCTCGGCACCCCCGGCGTGGCCGACGTGAGCTCCTTCGGCGGGCTGCTCAAGCAGTACGAAGTCGCCCTCGACCCCGAGCGCCTGCGCTCGCTGGGCGTGACGGTGGCCGAAGTCTACCAGGCCGTGGCCGCCAACAACCAGAACGCCGGCGGGGCCTACCTTGACCAGAACCCCACGGCCGCCTTCATCCGCACCGAAGGCTTAGCCACGAGTCCCGCCGACATCGGCAACATCGTCGTCCGCAGCACCAGTGCCGGCCTGCCCGTGCTGGTGCGCGACGTGGCCGAGGTGCGCTACGGCGCGGCCGTGCGCTACGGGGCCATGACGCTGAATGACCAGGGCGAAGTCACCGGCGGGCTGGTGCTCATGCTCAAAGGGGCCAACGCCTCGGAGGTCATTAAGGACGTGAAGACGCGCATGGCCACCATCCGCAAAACCCTGCCGGTCGGCGTCACCATCGAGCCCTTCCTCGACCGCTCCGCCCTGGTGGGCCGCGCCATCCACACCGTCACCAAGAACCTGCTCGAAGGCGCGCTGATTGTGATTTTCGTGCTGGTGCTCTTCCTCGGCAACTGGCGGGCTGGGTTGGTCGTGGCCTCAGTTATCCCGCTGGCCATGCTGTTTGCGGTGAGCATGATGCGCCTGTTCGGCGTGTCAGGCAACCTGATGAGCCTCGGGGCCATCGACTTTGGGCTGATTGTGGACGGAGCCGTGATTATCGTCGAGGCCATCATTCACCGCCTGCACGGCGGACAACTGCAAGTGTCGGGCAACCGCCTGAATACCGAGCAGATGGACGACGAGACGTATCACGCAGCCAGCAAAATCCGCTCCTCAGCCGCCTTCGGGGAAATTATCATCCTCATCGTGTACCTACCGCTGCTGGCCCTGGCCGGCATTGAGGGCAAGATGTTCCGGCCCATGGCCGAAACCGTGGCCTTCGCCATTCTTGGCGCGTTCATCCTGAGCCTAACCTACGTGCCCATGATGTCGGCGCTGGCGCTGAGCCGGTCCACGGAAAACAAAAAGACGTTTTCAGACCGGATGATGGCCTTTTACACCCGCCTCTACCACCCGCTGCTCAAAGGCGCGCTACGTCACCAGGCGGCGGTGCTGCTCACGGCGGCGGGCCTGCTGGTGGGCGGCTTTTTCCTGTTCCGCACCCTCGGCGGCGAGTTCATTCCCCAGCTCAGCGAGGGCGACTTCGCCACGGAGATGCGCGTGCTCACCGGCTCCTCGCTGAGCTACACCATCGAGAAAGCCCAGCAGGCCGGGGCCATTCTCAAAAAGCAGTTTCCCGAGGTGAAGGAAGTAGTGGCCAAAATCGGCTCGGCCGAAATCCCCACCGACCCCATGCCGGTGGAGGCCGGCGACCTGATGATTATCCTCAAGGACCAGAAGGACTGGACGTCGGCCGACAACCGCGAGGACCTGGCCCGCCAGATGGCCGCCGCCGTGAGCGTGATTCCCGGCGTAAGCTTCAGCTTCCAGCAGCCCATTCAGATGCGCTTCAACGAGTTGATTTCCGGGGCCAAGCAGGATGTGGTGCTCAAAATCTACGGCGAAGACCTCCAGCAGCTGGCCGACTACGCCCAGCAGGCCGGCCGCCTGGCCCGGCAGGTAAAGGGGGCCGAAGACGTGTACGTGGAGCAGGTGACGGGCCTGCCCCAAATCGTGGTGCAGCTCGACCGCAACCGTCTGGCCCAGTTCGGCCTGAACGTGGCCGACGTGAACCGCACCGTGCAAACCGCCTTTGCCGGCCAAACCGCCGGCCAGGTGTTCGAGCAGGAGCGCCGCTTCGACCTCGTGCTGCGCCTGCGCTCGGACCTGCGCAAGGACATCAACAGCGTGCGCCGCCTCTTCATTGCCGCCCCCAACGGCCGCCAGGTACCCCTGGAGCAGGTGGCCAACGTGGAGCTGCGCGAGGGCCCCAACCAGATTCAGCGCGACGACGCCAAGCGCCGCATCACGGTGGGCTTCAACCTGCGGGGCCGCGACGTGGAAACGGTGGTCAAGGAGCTGCAAACCAAACTCGACCGGCAGCTCAAGCTGGCCCCCGGCTACTACATCACCTACGGCGGCCAGTTCGAGAACCTGCGCGCGGCCACCGACCGGCTGAGCATCGCCGTGCCGGTGGCCCTGCTGCTCATCTTCGTGCTGCTGTACTT
>JALYUH010000484.1 GCA_030853985.1 Bacteroidota bacterium
GGCCAGTAGCGGCCCAGCTGAGCGCCCCCCCCGGCCTGGGCACCGGCGGGGCAACCGGGTTTGGCGCGGGTTGGAGGGGAGCGGCTGAAACTGTGGGTGGGGCAGTCGACGTACCTACTGATGCGCCCGACTAGGGACGCCTGGCTATTTCCGGCATCCGGCGGCGGTATTCGCCAGGCTATTCGCGCCGTTTGCTGGGCAACCAGTACCTTCCTTTCGCCACCGTAGTGGAGGCGCAACTTTCTTCTCCAATGGCCCAAAAACCCACCAAGAAATCCGTCGACCCCGAGTTGTTCAGCACCGACGTGCCGCCCGTACCCGTCGAGCTGCCACCCGCCGTGCCACCTCGCAAACAGCCCGCCCGGCCCGCCAAAACCAAAGCCCGCCCGCCCGCCGAAACCTCGCGGGCAGCGGCTCCGGCCACCGCTACCACCGCCGATGCTGCGCATTCTGGAGCCACGGCCACCAACAACCGCCCCACCGCCGAAGCCGGCTCGCCCACCGAAGCCCCGGCCGACCGCCTCAACCAGATTTTCGACGGCCTCAAGCAGAAATCCACGGCCAAGCAGGCCATTTACCGCAACACGCTGGCGGCCTTCGACTGCCTGCGGCTGGTGTCGCAGGAACTGGTGCTCGAGCTCAGCCACAAGCTTACCCCCCTCGATTCGAGCGTCGTGATTGAGTACCGCTCCATCAATGACATGGAATTTCACATCCGCTTCTCGGGCGATTTGCTGGTGTTCGTGATGCACTCCAACATCGTTACTTTCCCCGACGACTACGGCCCCATGCCCAGCAAATACGTCGAAAAAGACTTCCGCCGGCGCTTTTTTGGTCACATCATGGCCTATAACTTCATGGCCGACAGCATCAAGTACCAGCGCCTGAACGACCCCGGCTACCTCGTTGGTCGCCTGCTCGTCAACATCGAAAACCATTACTTCCTCGAAGGCGTGCAGCAACTGGAACTGCCCGACAACGACATGAGCGACAACCCCATCACGCCCGAAATGATGAAGCTCTTCGTGGAAAGCGCCATGATTGCCGCCGTCAACAACGACCTCATCGCCCCGCCGCTACCCGAAATCCAGAAAATTTCCGTTAAGCAAAAGCTCGAAAACCAGCAGGTGAGCCGCGGCAGCAAAGTGGGCTTCAGCTTCTCGAACGAGCAAGTTTTTTAGGTTTTCGTACTGCGCCAGCAGGAGGAGAAGGAGTTTCACGGAGAATAATACCTCCTGTGAAACTCCTTTTCCTCCTGCTGGCGCAGTACGAAAACTTACTTTTCGTAGCCCACCCTTTGCCGCACTTTGGCCAGCACGCCCGCGCCGTATTCCTGCGCCCGTTTGGCCCCAATGGCCAGCGCCGCATCCAGCTCGGGCAGGTTATTCAAGTAGAAGTCAAACCGTTCGCGCTCCACGGCAAAACGGCGCAGAATCAGCTCGTACAGCTCCTTTTTGGCGTGGCCGTAGCCGTAGCCGCCAGCCAGGTAGTTGGCGCGCATGTTCTCATGCTCGGCCGGGGCGGCTAGCAGCGAATACAGCTTAAACGTTACATCCGTATCCGGATTTTTGGGTTCTTCCAGCGGCGTACTATCCGAAATAATGGTTTTGATGGCCTTGTACAGCTCATTTTCGGGCAGAAAAATATCGATGATGTTGCCGTAGCTTTTGCTCATTTTCGCGCCGTCGGTGCCGGGAATGGTCATCAGCTCGGCATCAACGCGGGCCTGGGGCTCCGTTAGCGTATCGCCGTAGCGGACGTTGAAGGCGCGGGCGATGTCGCGGGCAATTTCGAGGTGCTGAACCTGGTCTTTGCCCACGGGCACGATTTCGGCATCGTAGAGCAGAATATCGGCCGCCATCAGCACCGGGTAGGTGAAGAGGCCGGCGTTCACGTCCGACAGCTTGTCGCTTTTGTCCTTGAAGCTGTGCGCGTTGGCCAGCATGGGGTAGGGCGTGAAGCAGCTCAGGTACCAGGCCAGCTCGGTTACCTGCGGCACGTCGGACTGCCGGTAAAACAGGTTTTTTCCGGTGTCGAAGCCGCAGGCCAGCCAGGCGGCGGCCACGGCGTAGGTGTTGGCGCGCAGCACGGCGGGGTCGCGCACTGTGGTGAGCGAGTGCAGGTCGGCGATGAAATACAGCGAGTCGTTGGCCGGGTTTTTCGACAGCTCGATGGCGGGCAGGATGGCTCCGAGCAGGTTGCCGAGGTGCGGCCGGCCGGTGCTCTGAATGCCGGTAAGAATGCGGGACATGCGGGTAATTAAGGAGTTAAGCGCACGCCTTGGTTGTAGGCGTGCACGGCGGCCGCGAGCTGCGCCTTGCTGATGGTGTTGGTGGCGAATTGGCGCTGCAAAACCGGGTCGGCCGGAAACAGGGCCGCCACAAAGGTACCGGGGGCCAGCTTGGAGTCGAACCCCGGCGTGCGGCCGGGACTGTAGGCAAAGAACGCAGCCGTGCCGGCTTTGCGCAACACCGGCAGCCGCACGTGGGCCTTGAGGCTGGGGTTCATCTCGACCTGGTAATGGTAATAAAACAGCTCCACCGGCCCGGTTTCCAGGATTTCGAGCAGCGCGGGCTCCTTGAAACCGGTATCGGTGCCGCTGAGGAACCGGAAGTCATTCGCCCGCACAAAGCGGTGGTTGTCAACCGTGAAGCTGATGACTTCGGCCGCCCGAAACCTGCGTTCCTTGCCGTTTTTTACGCCGACCATCATCGTGGGGCTGCCATTTTCAGCCAGCGCCAGCTTCAGCGAAGCCTCGCCTTTCGAGCCGTTGGCCAATTGGTAGGTGCCGGGGGCAAAAATGAATTGAGCGTGGGTTGCGGCGGGCAGCAGCAGCGCCAGCCAAAAGAAGAATGTTGAGCGCATACCTGAAAAATAGAAATTAGCCGGTGCTGCCGACGGGGGCGGGCCGCGGC
>JALYUH010000101.1 GCA_030853985.1 Bacteroidota bacterium
AGGTCTTTCTCGATGAGCACCTTGTGCGAAACCACCACGTTGTCGAAAGCGGAGTTGATTTTCACCACTTTCACTTCCATGCGACGACCCACGTAAATGTCGAAGTCGCGGATGGGCTTCACGTCAATCTGCGAGCCGGGCAGGAATGCTTCCACGCCGTCGAGCTCCATGATGAGGCCGCCTTTGGTGCGACGCTTCACTACACCTTCGAGGATGGTATCCAACTCGAGGGCATCGTAAATCGACTTCCAGGCCTGCTTGATTTTAGCTTTCTTACGGCTCAGGATGAGCTGGCCGTTGGCATCTTCCTGGTCTTCGATGAACACCTCCACCGTGTCGCCAACCTTCAAGTCGGGCAGGTCGCGGAATTCGGTGATGGACACCAAGCCGTCCGATTTGAAGCCGATGTTCAGGATAACGTCGCGGTCGGTGATACCAACTACGGTGCCCGTTACCACTTCTTCTTCCTGTACAGTCGTCAGCGTGTCGCCGTACATCTGCTCCATCTCGGCGCGCTGGTCGGCCGAGTAGTTTCCACCAAAACCGGTGGCTCCGACGTTATCCCAGTCGAAATCGTCAATCATTTCTGCCATAATAGCTTGCGGGCACCGCTTAGGTAAACGAGAAGGCCGGTGCCCGGGCCAATTCGCGGTTCTTATTGAATACCTTGCCGTTGTGCAGCAAGGCCCGCCACTCTGGCGGGGCCGCAAAGGTACGGGTTATCAGGCAGTTTTGCTAGTCCTGATACTCCCTTTCCGGATAGCGCTTGGCGATGGCGGCGAGATAAGCCGGATTTACAATTATGCTGTTTCGAATGTCAGCTAGCATCTGACGATTTTGGGCATTGTCAGCGGCTGAAAAGTTGCACTTGACTCTTCTGAAACGCCCGTGAATGGTGAGAGATATTGCGTGAATCGGAACACCCTGGTGACCACTTTCAGACCGTTTTGGCAGACGGTAATCTATTTCAACTGCATGAGAGATACTATCAGAAACGTAACGCTCGATTACGGCCACTTCCTGATTCATCTTCATCAATACATATTTATCCTGCTTCTCATCCGCATAAACCCGCCACGGTAACGCCGGAAAGTATTTGCTGGCTGGCATCGCTGTCACGTAAACCGAAATCATCGTTGTGGAATCCGGACTGTGGTATAAGCAAGCTACCTCACCATAGCTTCCATCTTTGGTGTCTGCTGGATAAAGTATGGGGTTGCCTTTAACCAAAGTCGTATCAGGCAAGACAAATAATACATTGCCTTTCGCTAATGATACTTGCCTTCCCGTAGGCTGCGGTTTATTGCACCCAATTAAAGCAATTAATAAAATGACCCCACAGGATTTAATCACTAGCCAATAACTCATCACATAAGCGACTACTGCTCAATCACCTGCGCCTTCACGTCGAAAGTAGCTTTGGGTGGCTGGGGGTTCATGTTCTCCAAGGTGGCGGCGACGATTTCGGCGATGGCGAGGTCGCGGGCCCATTTCTGGTTGGACGGGATGACGAACCAGGGGGCGTGGTCGGGCGAGCAGTGGCGCAGGGCGTCTTCGTACACGGTTTGGTAGTCGTCCCAGCGGGCACGCTCCTTGAGGTCGTTGGGGTCGAATTTCCAGTTTTTGCTGGGGTCGTCGAGGCGGGCCTGGAGACGGGCGGCCTGCTCCTCTTTGGATATGTGCAGGAAGAACTTGAGGATGCGCGTGCCGTTGTTTGTCAGCAGACTTTCGAAATTGTTGATGTCCTCGAAGCGCTGGGCAGCAGTTTCATCGTCGATGATTTCGTGCACGCGGGTTACGAGCACGTCCTCGTAGTGCGAGCGGTTAAATACCCCGATGTGGCCGCGCTTGGGCGTTTGGGCGTGGATGCGCCAAAGGAAGTCATGGCTCAACTCCTCGGCCGACGGCGCTTTGAAGGAGGCCACCGATATGCCGGCTGGGTTAACGCCCGTGAGCAGGTTGCCGATGGCCCCATCCTTGCCGCCGGTGTCCATCGCCTGAAACACCAATAGTAGCGCCTGCCGATGCTCGGCGTAGAGCAGTTCCTGCAAGTCGAAAAGGCGCTGGCGAAGCTCCAGCAGGCGCGGGGTGGCCTCTTCGCGGTTGCTGGGGTGGTGGGCAAACGGCTTCTCGGAGCCAGCGTCCACTTCAGCCAGCTTGAAGGACTTGTCCTCCACGAGGACGGCGGAGGTTTTGGGGAGTTTGAATTTCATAACGAAGGATTATGGAAGCTGCTTTTAATGCGTTAGAAAAACGGAGAGTCGGGCGGCGCTAAGCTCCGCCGCCGCCCACCAGCCGGGCAATGCCGAACGCGGCGGCAGCGGCCAACGCCCCGACCACGGCCATTTTCACAGCCCCGGCCACGGGCGGCTGGCCCGTCATACGGCTCTTGAAATAGCCAAATAGCAGCAGGCACAGCAGCGTGATGGCAGCCGACCAGGCCAGCCCCTGCTGCGGCGTGCTGGTCACGAAGTAGGCGCTAAGCGGAATGAGGCCGCCCACCGCGTAGGCCACGCTGATGGTGGCGGCGCTTTTGGGCGCCTGTTTGGGGTCGGGCTCTTCGAGGCCCAGCTCGTACTTCATCATGAATTTTACCCACTGCTCGGGGTCGGCGGTGAGCTCGGCAACGGCTTGGCGGCGGGTGGCTTCGGAAAGGCCCATATCGGCCAGCAGCTCGTCGACTTCGGCGCGCTCCTTGTCGGGCACTTCCTGAACTTCGCGGTGCTCGCGGCCCAGCTCGGAGGCGTAGTGCTCCACTTCGGTGCGGCCGGCTAGGTAGCCGCCCAGGCCCATGGCGATGCTGCCGGCCACGATTTCGGCCAGGCCCGCCGTAATCACCAGCCCCGACGACGACACCGCGCCGCTAAGGCCGGCGGCCAGCGCGAAAGGCACCGTGAGGCCATCGGAGAGGCCGATAACAATGTCCTGCAACATGGCCGAGCTGGTCATGTGGTGTTCCGGGTGCACGTCGTGCGGGAGTTGGGTGGTGGTTTGCGACTCGGCCATGTGAATATTTAAGGCGGGGCGACTTAACCCCGAACAGTGCTTTACGTACGGATAAGCAGAAACTTTCGCTGCCGAATATTTCGGCAATTGATTCACTCCAACCGTTCCTAAATTATATGGCCACCCCCGCCAAAACTGCTGCCCCCAAAGCCGCTGCCCCTAAGAAAGATGCTGCGCCCGCCAAAAAAGCCACCGCTTCCGCCGCCAACAACGGCAAAGGAGCCGGCACGAATCCGGCCGTTGATATTCAGCCCATCCTCAACCAGCAGAACCACGCTCCCGCCCCTACCCAGAAGTACGGCACCGTGAGCCAGCGCCTGCCCATCGGCCTCGATGAAGCTACCCGCCAGGGAAGCGTAACCATGCTCAACCAGCTGCTGGCCGATACCATCACGTTGCGCGATATGTATAAGAAGCACCATTGGCAGGTAGTAGGCCCCACTTTCTACCAACTGCACCTGCTGTTCGACAAGCATTATGAGGAGCAAGCCGTGCTGGTCGATGCCATTGCCGAGCGCATCCAGATTTTGGGCGGCGTGGCCGTGGCCATGGCCCACGACGTGGCCGAGTTCAGCAGCATCCCCCGCGTACCCCGCGACCGTGAAGAAGCGCCCGTGCAGGTTTCGCGCCTGCTTGATGGCCACCAGCGCATCCTCAAAAACTGTCACGACTATGCCAGCAAGGCCGACGATTCGGGCGATGACGGCACCAACGACCTGATTGTGAGCCAGCTCGTTCGCACCAACGAACTGCAGGTATGGTTTGTATCGGAGCACGTGGTAGAGTCACCGCTGACCCGCGCCGAGTAAGCAAGTTCTTGTTAGGTTAAGTTTACGAGAAGCCGCCGCAGGTATTGCGGCGGCTTTTTCGTTGAGTATCTATTCGGTTTGGGCCGCTACTTTTTCGGCCTGGTTGTCTTCGGCTTCCTCCACGGTGTGAGTTTTGCCGAGGTCGTTGTCTTTTTTGGCCAGCTGGGCCAGGGCGCAGTAGAAATCGTGCAGGATGCGAATTTCATCTTCCGAAAAATCCTGGGCGTTGATGAGGCGGTTGCTGGCGCCCTGGGTCGCGGCAATCAGCTCGTTCAGCTTCAGGTGCAGCACCAGGGAATCTTTGTTCTGAGCGCGCTGAATAAGAAAGACCATCAGAAACGTGACGATGGTGGTGCCGGTGTTGATGACCAATTGCCAGGTTTCGGAATACTGAAACAGCGGCCCAGTAATGGCCCAAACCAGCACAATGCCCGCAGCCACGAGAAAAGCCGCCGTCGAACCGGAGAATTTGGTGATGCTTTCGGCCAGGCGGCCAAAAAAAGATGTGCGCGCAGGAACGGGATGGTTTGCCATGTAGCCAGATGATTGTCAGGTGCGAAAGCAGGTCTATCGCTTCTACGAAGATTCAATAGTAGGGGCTGATTGATGGAACACGGATGAAAAACACACCTTATTGGTTGTGCAGGCCAAATCCGCCGGCTATCTTTGCACCCGCTTCGGTACCTCAACGACGCCGGCTTCGGCCGAACACCAAGGATAGTTGCCTTTTGCGCACGTGGTGAAACTGGTAGACACGCCATCTTGAGGGGGTGGTGCCTTCGGGTGTGGGAGTTCGAATCTCCCCGCGCGCACGCAAATCGAAAAGCCCGCTGCAAGCAATTGCAGCGGGCTTTTTCGTGCCGTAGCGCGGACTTTGTAGTTCGCGTTCCCAAGCCGCTAGCATCTGTTAGTCCGGCTCGGTAACGCAGGGACGCGGACTACAAAGTCCGCGCTACAGCTACAGCTACAGCTCCCGCTCGAACGGGTTGCCGGGCTTCACCAGCACCACTCGCTCGCGCTCGACGATGACCTGGCCGGGCCGGGCCCCGCGGGGCTTGCGCACAAATTTCTTGGGCGTGACGGTGACCGGGCACAGCGTATCGTTCTGGCGCTTAGAGTACCAGCCGGCCAGCATAGCGGCGTGCTCGATGACGGGCTCGGGCACGGGTTGGCCAGCGCGGTGGCGGATGACGACGTGCGAGCCGGCTACGTCCTTGGCGTGCAGCCAGAGGTCGTCCTTGTGGGCGTATTTCTGGGTGAGCAGGTCGTTGTTTTCGGCGCTGCGGCCTACGAGAATGGTGAAGCCCCGGTCTTCGAACACCTTGAAG
>JALYUH010000486.1 GCA_030853985.1 Bacteroidota bacterium
TCTGCTTCGTCTCCCTGTCCGTTTTTGCTAACGAACCCGCTGCCGAGGGCGAAAAGGCCGAAGCCTTCAATCCCGGTGAAATGATTTTGCATCACATCGGCGATTCGCACGAGTGGCATTGGCTGGCTACTGACAGCGGTAATTTCACTACCTACCTGCCCATCATCGCCTACCGCCCCGGCAAGGGTGTTTCGGTGTTCTCCTCCGAGAAAATCTCCAATGGCGAAGGCCAAGTGAGCGGCAAAGAATACGATGGCCTGAAACTGGAGCACGAGAAACTCGTGAGTACCGATGGCAGCAAGCTCTACGATTTCTCCATTACCAAAAACGTGGCCGGCCTCATCGGTAGCGCCGTGCTGATGCTGGTGGTCTTCACCGCCGTAGCCAGCGGCTACCGCAAAAACCACGGCCGCGCCCCCAAAGGCATTCAGTCGTTTTTCGAGCCCATCATCGTGTTCATCCGCGACGAAGTAGCCAAGAAAAACATCGGCCCCAAGTACGAGCGCTACATGCCATACCTGCTCACGGTATTCTTCTTTATCTGGTTCAACAACCTGCTCGGCCTCACGCCCGGCGCGGCCAACCTATCCGGCAACATCGCCGTGACCATGGTGCTGGCCCTGATGACGCTGGTTATCACCCTGGCTTCGAGCAACAAGTACTACTGGGCCCACATTTTCGCCACACCCGGCGTGCCCAAGCCCTTGCTACCCATCATGATTATTGTGGAAGTAATTGGCATTTTCACCAAGCCATTTTCGCTCATGATTCGTCTGTTCGCCAACATCACGGCGGGCCACATCGTGGTACTGAGCTTCATCAGCCTGGTGTTCATCTTCAAATCGTGGGCCGTGGCTCCGGTAACGCTGGCTTTCGGCCTGTTCATCAACGTGCTCGAATTGCTGGTAGCTCTGCTACAGGCGTTCATCTTCACCCTACTGACCTCGATGTATATCGGCGGCGCGGTAGAAGACCACCACGATGCCGACATGCAAATGGGCTACGACGACGGTTCGGCCTCGACCCACGCGCACTAATCTGACTTAACCGGCTGGGTGCCCGCCGCCCGCCAACTGGCTGTTTCGGCCAGCCCGTGGCAATCCCCCCCTCCCCGCTGCGGAACTGACGAACTTTTTCTTTTTCCCCTTTTTCCAATTTTTATGTTACTCTCTTTGTTTTTGCAAGCAGTTGCCATGGCAGCTAACTACGGTCCCGGTCTCGCAGTAATGGGTGCCGGTATCGGTGCTGGTCTGGTGGCTTTGGGCGTGGGCCTAGGCATCGGCCGCATTGGCGGCAGTGCCATGGATGCTATCGGCCGTCAGCCGGAAGCTTCGGGCAAAATCCAGACGGCTATGATTATCGCCGCCGCGCTGATTGAAGGTCTGGGCCTGTTCGCAGTCGTAGTCTGCGTGCTTATCTGGACCAAACTCGTTTAGGTACGGGCCGGGCTTTGGGCCCGGAAGTAGTTGGAAGCCCGCCGCCCGCTGCTGCAATACGCAGTTGGCGCGGCGGGCTTACCTGCTCCTAATCTGCTTACTCGATTAGTTGACATTTTCTAAAATACCATATCAATGCTGCCAGCTTTTTTATCCCCTGAACTCGGCCTGATTTTCTGGCAACTGGTCATCTTCCTGCTGGTCTTGTTCCTGCTGGGCAAGTTTGCCTGGAAGCCGATTCTGCTCGCCCTCAAAGAGCGTGAAGACAGCATCGAAGGTGCCCTGCGCATGGCCGACCAGGCCAAGATTGAGATGCAGCAACTGAAAGCCGGCAACGAAAAGTTGCTGACCGATGCCCGCCTCGAGCGCGACCGCATGATGCAGGAAGCCGCCCAAATGGCCAACCAGTTCCGCGACACCGAAAAGGCCCGCGCCACGGCCGAAGCCAACACCATCATTCAGCAAGCCCGCGAAGCTATCCAGCAGGAGAAAAACGCGGCCCTGGCCGAAGTGAAGAATACCGCCGCCAAGCTCTCGCTCGATATTGCCGAGCGCATCCTGCGCCGCGAGCTGACCGACCCCGCCGCCCAAACGCAGCTGGTCGATTCCTACCTGAAAGACGTAAAATTGAATTAACGGTTAATGATTAACGGTCAGTGGTTAGTGCATTTGCGCTAGTCATCGTACCGCAGAAATTAATCACTAACCATTAACCGTTAACCACTACAAAATATGGCTGACCAACGAGTAGCGGCCCGCTACGCCAAGTCGCTCCTCGACTTGGGCAAGGAGATGGGTACCCTGGATGCAGTGAAAGCGGACATGGACCTGCTGACCAAGACCATGGCCGAGAGCCGCGAGCTGCGCCTGCTGCTACGCAACCCGATTGTGAAGCACGACAAGAAGCTGGCCATCCTGAAAGCCATCTTCGAAGGCAAAGTGTCGGATATGACGCTGCGTTTCTTTACCATCCTCACCGATAAAAACCGCGAGTCGGCCATCGAAGGCATCGGGCCGGAGTTTCTGGCGCAGTACAACATCCTGCGCGGCATTCAGTCGGCGGAAGTGACCTCGGCTACGCCGCTCACGGCCGCTTCTCGTGCCGAGCTGCAAGCGTTGGTTACCCAGCAAACCGGCCACACCGACGTGCAGCTCACCGAGAAAGTAGACCCGGAACTCATTGGCGGCTTCGTGCTGCGGGTGGGCGACAACCAGATTGACGATTCCGTGCGGACCAGCCTTCGCAAGCTGCGCACCTCGCTGCAAGAAAATTCTTACCAACAAAACCTGTAGGGTATAGGGAAGTCGGGATAGGGGATACATCCCCCGCGTCCCCGTCCCGTATCCCTTGTTCCCTATACCTTATTCCCCCCAAAAATGGCAGAAGTACGTCCGGATGAAGTCTCCGCAATCCTGCGGCAGCAACTGTCCAATTTCAAGTCCGAAGCCGAGCTGGAAGAAGTTGGCACCGTGTTGCAGGTTGGCGACGGCGTGGCCCGCATCTACGGCCTGAGCAAAGCCCAGGCGGGCGAGCTGATTGAGTTCGAGAACGGCCTGCAGGCCCTCGTGCTCAACCTGGAAGAAGATAACGTGGGTGCCGTGATGCTGGGCGACTACTCGGCCATCCGGGAAGGCGCTACGGTGAAGCGCACCAAGAAAATCGCCTCCATCAAAGTGGGTGAGGGCATTGTGGGCCGCGTGGTGAACACGCTGGGCCAGCCCATCGACGGCCGCGGCCCCATCACGGGCGAGCTGTACGAGATGCCCCTGGAGCGCAAGGCTCCCGGCGTAATCTTCCGCCAGCCCGTAACCGAGCCGATGCAAACCGGCATCAAGTCGATTGACGCGATGATTCCGATTGGCCGGGGCCAGCGCGAGCTGATTATCGGTGACCGCCAGACCGGTAAGTCGGCCGTGGCCATCGATACCATCATCAACCAGCGCGAGTTCTTCGAGGCCGGCCAGCCAGTGTATTGCATCTATGTAGCCATCGGCCAGAAGGCTTCGACGGTGGCCCAGGTAGTGCAGGCTCTCACCAAGGGCGGCGCGATGGATTACACCGTGGTGGTGTCGGCTTCGGCTTCCGACCCGGCTCCGCTGCAGTTTTACGCGCCCTTCACGGGTGCCGCCATTGGTGAATTCTTCCGCGACACGGGTCGTCCGGCCCTCGTGGTTTATGATGACTTGTCGAAGCAGGCTGTGGCTTACCGCGAGGTGTCGCTGCTGCTCCGTCGTCCTCCGGGCCGCGAGGCGTACCCTGGCGACGTGTTTTACCTGCACAGCCGTTTGTTGGAGCGGGCCGCTAAAATCAACTCTTCGGACGAGATTGCGAAGAATATGAACGACCTGCCCGACAGCATCAAGCACTTGGTGAAAGGCGGTGGTTCGCTGACGGCTTTGCCCCTGATTGAGACGCAAGCTGGTGACGTATCGGCCTACATTCCGACCAACGTAATTTCGATTACGGATGGCCAGATTTTCCTCGAGACCAACCTGTTCAACTCGGGTGTTCGCCCGGCTATTAACGTGGGCATCTCGGTATCGCGCGTGGGTGGTAACGCTCAGATTAAGTCGATGAAGAAAGTGGCCGGTACGCTGAAACTCGACCAGGCCCAGTTCCGCGAGCTGGAAGCCTTCGCCAAGTTCGGCTCCGACCTCGATGCCTCAACCAAGCTCACCATCGAGCGCGGCCGTCGCAACCTCGAAATCCTGAAGCAGCCCCAGTACTCGCCCGTGAAGGTGGAGGACCAGGTGGCCATCATCTACGCCGCTACCAACGGCCTCCTCGACACCGTGCCCGTGAACCGCGTGCGTGAATTCGAGAAGGAATTCGGCCAGGTAATGAACTCGCGCTACCCCGACGTGCTGAAGGCCCTGAAAGCCGGCAAGCTCGAAGACGCTGGCACCAAGGCCATCCGCGAGGTAGCCAAGGACGTTTCGGCGAACTACGCGGTGAAGTAAGTTGTCAGTTACTGGTTGTCAGTTGTTAGCGCAGGCTAATGACTGACGGCTACCTGACAACTGACAACTAATAACTGACAACAAGTTTAAATGGCAAGCTTAAAAGAAGTCCGCAACCGCATTCAGTCGGTGAGCAGCACGCAGCAGATTACCAAAGCCATGAAAATGGTGGCGGCGGCCAAGCTGCGTCGGGCCCAGGACAACATTGTGCGGATGCGGCCCTACGCCCAGCGCCTGAATGCCATCCTGACCAACCTGACGCGCAACGCCGACGATGACATCGTGAGCGACTACGGCGTAGCCCGCGAGGTGCGCAAGGTGCTGGTGATTGCCATCACTTCGGACCGTGGCTTGGCGGGTGCGTTCAACACGAACGTGTTCAAGGGCGTGAACGCGGCCACTGTGGCGCGCTACGGTAACCTGCCAGCGGCCAGCATCTCGGTGATGGCCATTGGCAAGAAGGCGCACGACTATTACACCCGCAAGGGCAACATCGTCGGCGACTACACCCACGTTTTCACCAAGCTCTCGTTCGAGACGGTGCGGGCGGCGGCGGAAGTGGCGATGGACGGGTTCCGTAACGGCACTTATGACGAGGTGGTGATGGTCTATAATGAGTTCCGCAACGTGGCCACCCAGATTATCCGGACCCAGCAGCTGTTGCCGCTGGTGCAGGAGGTCGCGCACGCCACGGCTACGCCGGAGGCCAATGTGGACTACCTGTTCGAGCCCTCGAAGGAGGAAATCGTACAGACGCTGATTCCGCAGTCCATTAAGATTCAACTTTACAAGGCGGTGCTGGAAAGTAACGCCTCAGAGCACGGTGCCCGCATGACGGCCATGGATAAAGCCACTGACAACGCCGGTGAGCTGCTCAAGGCCCTTAAGCTGACCTACAACCGGACGCGTCAGGCGGCCATCACGACCGAGATTCTCGAAATCGTGGGTGGTGCCGAGGCGCTTTCGGCTGGCTAATAACTGACGAAGCGATTTGAAAGGCCCGTTTCCGCAAGGAGGCGGGCCTTTTGCGCTCTAGGTGGCTGGCAATTCTCGAATTTACTGTTATATGCCTCACTGGCGTAATTAAAAAGGCCACTCCTGAGAGTGGCCTTTTTTCTTCAATACGTCGGGTGAGCAGTAGCTAGTGGTTGCACCGACTGCAAAATCCGCGGCCTAGTAGCGGTATAGGTCCGACTTGAACGGGCCTTCTACCGGTACTTTGATGTAATCGGCTTGGTGTGAGGTCAACTCGTCCAGCTCCACGCCAATTTTGGCGAGGTGCAAGCGGGCCACTTTCTCATCGAGGTGCTTGGGCAAGGTGTACACCTGGTTGGTGTACTGGTCGTTGCGCTCCCACAGCTCGAGCTGGGCCAGCACTTGGTTGGTGAACGAAGCCGACATCACAAACGAGGGGTGGCCAGTGGCGCAACCCAGGTTTACGAGGCGGCCTTCGGCGAGGATAATTACCTCTTTGCCTTCAATGGTATAGATGTCGACCTGCGGCTTCACCGTGTCCTTGGTGTGGCCGTAGTTGCCGTTCAGCCACGCCATGTCAATCTCATCGTCGAAGTGACCGATGTTGCAGACAATTGCCTTGTCCTTCAGCGAGCGGAAATGCTCTTCGGTGAGGATGTCGCAGTTGCCGGTAGCCGTCACCACGATGTCGGCTTCCTTCACGGCGTTAGCCAGCTTTTTCACGGCGTAGCCGTCCATGGCCGCTTGCAGGGCGCAGATGGGGTCAATTTCGGTTACGATAACGCGGGCACCCGCGCCGCTCAGCGAGGCGGCGGTGCCTTTTCCTACGTCGCCGTAGCCGGCCACTACGGCTACTTTGCCGGCCATCATCACGTCGGTGGCCCGGCGAATTGCATCCACGGCCGACTCTTTGCAGCCGTATTTGTTGTCAAACTTCGACTTCGTTACCGAGTCGTTCACGTTGATGGCGGGGAAGGCCAGCGTACCGTTCTTCACGCGCTCATACAGGCGCAGCACACCGGTCGTCGTCTCCTCGCTCACGCCTTTGATGCCGGCGGCCAGTTCGGGGAAGCGGTTCAGCACCATGTTGGTGAGGTCGCCACCGTCGTCCAGAATCATGTTCAGGGGCTGGCGGTCTTCACCGAAAAACAGTGTCTGCTCAATGCACCAATCGAACGACTCCTCGTCCATGCCTTTCCAGGCATACACCGGAATGCCAGCGGCGGCAATAGCAGCGGCGGCGTGGTCCTGCGTCGAGAAGATGTTGCACGACGACCACGTTACCTCCGCGCCCAGCGCCGTGAGGGTTTCAATGAGTACTGCCGTTTGGATGGTCATGTGCAGGCAGCCGGCAATGCGCGCGCCTTTGAAGGGCTGGGCAGCGCCGAATTCCTTGCGCAGGCTCATCAGGCCGGGCATTTCGGCCTCGGCGAGGCGGATTTCCTTTCGGCCCCATTCGGCCAGGTCCATATTCGCTACTTTGTAAGGAACATAGGTTTTCGTCGTGGTTTCCAACGGTATGTGGGTTAGTTGAGTATATCGCGTTTCAACTGCAAAGATACTCGATTTGTTTGCGGGCGGGCACGAAAAAGCCCGCATCGGCTGATGCAGGCTTTTCGGTGTGGCAAAAGTCAGAATTATAGCTAAACCGATTGACCTCGCCTAGTTATTGGCGATGATAACGGCTTGAAGCTGTTGGGCTGCGGGAACACCGGTACCGGCGATGCCGCGTACCACAACGGTATAGATTTTACCGGATTCGAATGTTTTGCTGCCTGTACCGGTGCCCGTGCCGTCGCCGACGGCAATCACCTGCGAGCGGGGCGCTGCTGCCGCCGTAACGGATAAGGTGAGCGAGCCGGCATTTACGACCACAAAGCTGGATGCCGCGCCAAAGGCTACGTCGGTGGTCAGGTCGTTAGGGCTACCGGTGGGGGTGGCTGCCGGAATGGAAAGCCGAACCGGGGTAGGTGCCGAAACGCCCAAGTGCACCAGTCGTACTTTGGCGGTGCCGGCCGTCGGAACCGTTAGGTCATCGGTAAAAGACACCAAGGCAGCACTACCGATGCTGGAAGTCGGCGAATAGGCAAAAATCGAATAGTTCTGGTCTTTGGCAATGGCAAGGGTCTGGGTCGCAATGCCCGCCGAACCGTTGTTGATGCGAAAAAGGGCGTTGCCCGCATTTACATTGCTGTAGGCAGTGCTTTGCCCGTAGTTGAGCTGGCCCACCTGCTGGTCGTTGGCAAAGGCCGTTATCTGGGTATTGACGGCGGCGGCGGCATGCGAAATGAGTACCCGGCCCTGCTCGACGGGTGGGGTGGGGGTAGGCGTATCGGTTTTGCCGCACGCGGCCAATAGCAGGGTGGCGGGCAACAGAGCCAGCGCGGCGCGGCGGAAGTAGGCGGAAGGATTCATGGATAAAAACAGGCTAAGGTGAAATCAACCAGACCGAAACACACCGGCTGGCTAGCCCTGAACGTGCAAGCGGCCGGGTAGGTTGGGCCGCCCCCAACGAAGGAGCGGCCAGCGGGTTGCCGTAGCTCCCGGCCGGCACCTATCTTTGTGGCTATGCATCAAGGTTCAAGAGTTTTGCCACGGGTATGGCGTTTGCGGGCAGGATTGGTTTTCGCGGTAGTCGGTTTTTCACTGGCTCCTGCCCTTGCCCAGCAGGCCCAGGGGAATTCCTCCACCATCCGCCTACTGCCCGAAGATGCCCAACGCGGCCTGAATGGCCACCAGCAGAACTTTTACTACCTGCCACCCGGCGTGAGCGGCGAAAATTACGTGAGCGCTGGCTTTTTCGGCCAAAAAATGCGCCCGCTGCTGGCCGGCAACCAAGAGGCGCTCGACCAGCTTGACCTCTACAAACATCACAAAACCCAGTTCCTGATTGACCGCATCGTGGCCGTGGGGTCGTTTGGCGTGTATGGCCAGCAGATTTTTGCCCACGGCGAACGCCAGTACTTCAACGGTGCCACCCAACAGATTGCGCTGGGGGTTTTTGCGACGAGTGTGCTGGCCACGCTTTTCATCAATCGTAATACCAACAGCTACTTCCAGCGGGCGGTGGGGGCCTACAACGGCACCAACCACCTGGGCCACGGGGCCGTGTGGCCCCGCCTGCGTCCCGATGGCCTCGAAGTGGGCCAGATGCGCACCGGCCAGCCCACGCTGGGCCTGCGCTGGGCGGTGCGCTAAACGCCGCGCTTTTTCGTATATCCTCCGCAATGGACTACCCCTTGCCCGAAGCGGCCCGGCGGTACGTGGCCGCGCACCTGCACGACGACCCCGCCCACCTGGCCCTCCAAGCCCGCCGCCACCCCGGCCTGCCCGTGCCCGAACTGGTACGCCAGATTCAGGCCCGCCAGAAAGCCCGGCCCAAGCTGCCCGCCTGGGCCGATAACCCCGAGCTGATTTTCCCGCCCGCGCTGTCGGTCGAGCAGGCCTCCTCCGCGCGCACGGCCGCCTTTAAAGCGGCGCTGGTGGATGGCACGCGCCTGGCCGACCTCACCGGCGGCTTCGGGGCCGACGCGGCGGCCTTCGCCGCTCGCGTAGCCCAAGTCGATTACGTGGAGCGCAACCCGGCATTGGCCGAAGTAGTGCGCTACAATTTCGGCCAGCTGGGCATCAATAATGTGGCTGTGCATGCCGCCGATGCGGTTGCTTTTCTCCAGGAAAGCCCGCATCACTACGACTGGCTTTACCTTGACCCGGCCCGACGTGACACGGCCGCCCGCAAGATTTTCCTGCTGCGCGACTGTGAGCCCGATGTGGCCAAGCTGCTGCCGCTGCTGCTGCATAAAGCCGATAAGGTGCTACTCAAAACCTCGCCCATGCTCGACATTGAGCACGCGGTGCAGGGCCTGGGCCACGTGCGCCGCCTGTGGGTGGTAGCCGTGGATAATGAGGTGAAGGAAGTTCTCTACGAATTGGGCCAGGAGCCCGCCGTGGACCCCGAGCGCTACGCCCTGAACCTGCGCCGCGACGGCACGCAGCAGGAGTTTCGCCTGAATCGGGCCCGCGAGGCCCGCGCCACCCCGCGCTACGCCGAGGCCCAGCAATACCTCTACGAACCGAATGCGGCCGTGCTCAAAGCCGGCGCCTTCCGCAGCATCGGCACGGCCTTCGAACTGCTGAAACTGCACCAGCACAGTCATTTGTACACGTCGGATGTGCTGCGGGCTGATTTTCCGGGCCGCATCTTCAAAATTCTGGCCGTGGAGAAGGCAGACGGCATGGCCCTGAAAGCCCACCTGGGGCCCGAAGCCCGCGCCCACGTCACCACCCGCAACTTCCCCGATTCGGTAGCCGATTTCCGGCGGCGCACGGGCATCCGGGAGGGCGGCGAGGTGTACCTCTTTGCCACTACCGACCTGCGCGCCCGGCCGGTGGTGCTGGTGTGCGAAAAGCTGACCCCCCCGGTGCAGACTGCTGATTAATTAGCGACGTATTCGCACAAATCCGGGTGCTGATGGTTGATGCAAGGATGGGCGCGCCCGATTTTGGGCGCGCTGTTTTTTTATTCCCTAGCTAGCTTTTTAATGCGTTTTACCGATAAAATATGTGTTGTTACGGGTGGTACTTCCGGCATTGGCCGGGCCACCTGCGTGCGGCTGGCGGCCGAAGGTGGCACCATTGTGGTGCTGGGCCGCGACCGCGCCGACGGTGCCGAAACCGTCCAGCTTATCGCCAAGGCCAAGGGCAAAGCGGTGTTTATGCACTGCGACCTCACCAAGCCCCGCGCCATCACGACTACCGTGAACAAGGTGCTGGCTAAATATGAGCGCATCGACGTGCTGGTGGCCGATGCCGCCATCATGACTTTCGACCCGCTCATCGACTTACCCCTGCCGAAGTGGGACGAATTGATGCTCGTGAACCTGCGCTCGCTGGTGCAGCTCACGCAGCTCTGCCTGCCGCACATGCCCCAGGGCAGCGCCATCGTGGCCATCAGCTCGGTGCACGCGCACCAGACTACCGCCAACGTGGTGCCCTACGCCACCAGCAAGGGCGGCCTCGAAGCCTTCGTGCGCGGCCTCAGCATCGAGCTCGACCGCCGGCAGACGCGCATCAACGCCGTGGCCCCCGGCGCCGTGGACACGCCCATGCTCTGGAGCAACCCCAACGTGGCCAAAGGCACCGAGCAAATCGATAAAGCCAGCGTTGGCACGCCCGGGGAGTTGGCCGCGGCCATCGCCTTTATGGCTTCGGCCGAAGCCAGCTTCGTGCACGGCACCACGCTGGTGGTCGACGGCGGCCGGCTGGCGCAATTGTAGCGCGGCCCGTAGTGAGCTGCCTCCGCTACTGCGCGGCTTAGTTCGGCCGCGCACCCGCCCGGGCGGCAGCCAAGGGATTTCGACACGGCTAATAGCCCGAATTTCCGTAGTTTTGCACTGCGCCCGCCCGCCGGTTTCGGCTCGGTGGGCGCTTGTTTTTATCTATTCCGCCCTTTTCGCGCTTTTCATGCCCTATCTGTTCACTTCCGAATCGGTTTCGGAAGGCCATCCCGATAAAGTTGCCGACCAGATTTCCGACGCCATCCTCGACGAGTACCTGCGCCAGGACCCCACCAGCAAAGTCGCCTGCGAAACCCTCGTCACCACCGATTTCGCCCTCGTTGCCGGCGAAATCAAGTCCAAGGCCCACGTCGATGCCGAGCCCATCGTGCGCGAAACCATCCGCCGCATCGGCTACGACAAGCCCGAATACCTTTTCAACGCCGACACCTGTGAGGTGATGAACCGCCTGCACGAGCAGTCGCCCGACATCAACCAGGGCGTGGAGCGCGCCAAAGATGAAGACCAGGGCGCCGGCGACCAAGGCATGATGTTCGGCTACGCCAGCCACGAAACGGCCAACTACATGCCACTGGCCCTCGACCTCTCGCACCGCTTGTTGCAGGAGCTCGCCGCCATTCGCCGCGAAAAAACCGATATGCCCTACCTGCGCCCCGATGCCAAAAGCCAGGTTACCATTCGCTACTCCGACGACCAC
>JALYUH010000115.1 GCA_030853985.1 Bacteroidota bacterium
CCCCCACTATTCGTCCCGAAATTGAAGCCTGGCTGGCTGATTTCCAGCTTCGCCTCTGCCAGCAGCTCGCAGCTGCCGACGCCGGCCCGGCCGCTTTCCTCACCGATGCCTGGCAGCGCGACGGCGGCGGCGGCGGCCGGAGCAAAGTGCTGGAAAACGGCCGCATCCTCGAAAAAGGCGGGGTGGGTTTTTCGGCCGTGTGGGGCACGATGAGCGAGGCCGCCGCCCGCCAGCTGCACATGCCCGACCCGCATTTCTACGCCACCGGCGTGAGCGTGGTGCTGCATCCGCGCAGCCCGCGCATCCCCATCATCCACATGAACGTGCGGTATTTCGAGGCCGGCAACGGCGAAGCCTGGTTCGGCGGCGGCATCGACCTGACCCCGATTTACGTGGACGAAACGCAGGCCCGCGCCTTTCACGCCCAGCTCAAAGCCGTGTGCGATAGCCACAATCCGGCCTACTATCCCAAATTCACGCGCTGGGCCGACGACTACTTTTACCTGCCCCACCGCCAGGAAACCCGCGGCGTGGGCGGCATTTTCTACGACCGCCTGACGGTGGGCCCGGATGGGACCGCCGAAGAGCTGTTCGCCTTCATGCGCGAGGTAGCCGAGCTATTCGGCCCCTTCTACACCGGCCTGATGGCCGCCAACCATGCCCTGCCCTTCGGCCCGGCCGAAGAAGCCTGGCAAAGCCTGCGCCGCGCCCGCTATGCCGAGTTTAACCTGGCCTTCGACCGCGGCACCCGTTTCGGCCTCGAAACCGGCGGCCGCACCGAATCCATTCTCATGAGCCTGCCCCCGCGCACCGGCTGGGCCTACAACCCCGCCCCGCCCGCCCCCGGCTCGCCCGAGGCCACCACCCTGAACTGGCTCCGCAAGGGCGTGGACTGGCTGGCCGATGCTTGAGGCCATCCAACAGCTCGACCGGCAGCTGCTGCTGGCCATCAACCACGCGCACAGCCCCTTGCTGGATGCGGTGATGGTGTTTGCCTCGAATCGCTTGGTTTGGTTTCCGGTCTACGCCGTGCTCATTGGCTGGCTGGTATATCACTTTCGGCGGCGGGCGCTGCTGCTGCTGCCATTGGTTGTTGCCGCCGTGGGGCTGGCCGACAGCATTACTAGCCGGCTGTTTAAGCCTTTTTTTGGGCGGCCCCGCCCCTGCCACAATGGCCGGCTGGAGGGCCTGTTGCACCTGCCCGACGGGTGCGGTGGCTTGTTCGGCTTCCTGTCGTCGCACGCCGCCAATTCGGTGGCGTTGGCGGTTTTTCTGGTCGTAGTGCTACCGGCCGGGCGGTTTCGCGGGCTCAAAAGCGGGGTATTTGCCTGGGCCTTTTTATTATCCTACAGCCGCGTGTATCTTGGCGCGCACTATCCCACCGATATTCTGGGTGGCGCCGCTGTGGGAGCCCTATTGGGAGGGCTGGCCGCGCGGGCCTACCAACACTGGGCCGCACGGTGGTGGCCCGCGCCAGTAGACCAATCTACCTTATGAGCCACTCCGACCGCCGGTTTCTATTTCTGCTTGCCAGCCCGCGCCGCCTCGGCAATAGCGAGCAGCTGGCCTATTGCGCCGCGCACTCGTTGCCGCCCGGCACTGGGCAGCAGTGGATGCACCTGCTCGATTTCCCGCTGCCCGATTTCGCCGACCTGCGCCACCACGGCATCTACCAGCCCCCCGCCGGCAATGCCCAGCTCCTGCTCGAAGCCACGTTGCAGGCCACCGACCTGGTGCTGGTGGCCCCGCTCTACTGGTACAGCCTGCCCGCCCCCGCCAAGCGCTACCTCGACTCCTGGAGCGCCTGGCTACGCACGCCCGAGTTGGATTTCCGAACGCGCATGCAGCATAAAACCCTGTGGTCCATTGTCGTAAGCAGTGGCGAGCGAACCGAAGCCCAGCCCCTCGAAGAGACGCTGATGCTCACGGCGCGCTACCTGCGCATGCAGTGGGGCGGGCTGCTTTTTGGCTCTGGCTCGCGGCCCAACGACATTCAGGGCGATGCCGGGGCTTTGCACGCGGCCAAGGGCTTTTTCGCCGCCGTTCCAGCCCCCCAGGTAGCTACTGCCACCATCGGCTGATTCACCAAACCGGCCCCGCTGAAGTATCAGCGGGGCCGGTTTTAGGGGCTGGTGAAGTTATTGGGCCGGTTTGCGGTCGCCGGTGTGGCCATCGCCGTGGTCGCCAGCGCCGGGCTTGGCCGTTTCCTTGGCGTTTTTGCGGTCGTCCTGCGACAGCGACCGGTTCAGGTCGTCCGATTCGGTAAACTCGCCTTCATCGTTGCGGCGCACATACCGCTTGTCGCCGGGGTTCGGCTCAATTTCTTCGCGCTTGGACATGGAAAAAAGCATTAGGTAAAACAATGCTTTGCTAACGAGCTTTCCGCGCGCAGGTTACGCGCTAGCGAGCCCGCTGCCCCAGCAGTTTCGCCACGTACTTGCCTACGATGTCGAATTCCAGGTTCACCGTGTCGCCGGCCCGTAGCTGCTGAAAGCTGGTGTGGGCGTAAGTGTACGGAATAATGGCCACCGTGAAGCCGTCGTCAGTGCTTTCAAAGCAGGTCAGGCTGGTGCCATTCACGCAAATCGAGCCCTTTTCCACCGTCAGGCGGCCCGGCCCGGTGCCGTGCTCGAAGCGGAACAGCCACGAGCCGTTCTGGTCCTGCACACTGGCGCAAGTGGCCGTGGCATCGACGTGGCCCTGCACAATGTGGCCGTCGAAGCGGCCGGTGGCGGCCAGGCAGCGCTCCAGGTTCAGGAGGCGGCCGGGCTGCCACTGGGCCAGGTTGGTCACGCGCAGCGTTTCGTCGATGGCCGTCACGACGTGCGTGCCGGCGGCCGCGTCCACGGCCACCACGGTCAGGCATACGCCGTCGTGGGCCACGCTCTGGTCAATCTTCAACTCGGCTGCGAAGGGCGAGGCTATGGTGAAATGGCGGTTGCTGCCCTGGTCGGCCACGGCCACTACGGTACCAACGGCCTCAATAATTCCGGTAAACACAGTTGTAAAAAGCTAGGTGAAAAAGCCAGCCCGCGCCCGGCCCGATGCAAAGAACGGCACCCCGTTGCCGGAGTGCCGTTCGGAGGCGTAGTAACCGGCGAGCCGGCTCAACGGTTATTTATCGGTTTTCTCGAAGGGCCGCCAGTCGAGTTCGCCGGGCAGGCCGCCGGTTTTCTTGCGCAGGAATACCGTCTGGTCGTCGTCCTCCCGCTTGCCAAACGTCACGTCGGCCCGGCACTCCAGGCAGCGCACCGAGGTGTACTTGAACTTGCCCTGTGCCACGCGGCTGGTCAGGTCCAGGTTGTCGGAGCCGCAGATGCCGCAGGCCGCCACGTCGGCGAAGCTGAGGCGCTCGTATTCGGCCACGGTTTC
>JALYUH010000122.1 GCA_030853985.1 Bacteroidota bacterium
CGGCCAGCATCAGCAGCTTGTGCTTGGGAATGCTGTGCAGGTTAGCCAGGGTTTCGGTGAAGAATTCCTGGGTCGGGCCGTCGGCATAGTCGAAGCGGTAGCCGTCGATGTTGGCCGCGAACACCCAGTAGCGCAGGGCCTGCCGCATGGCCGTGCGCAGCGCGGGCTTGCTAAAGTCGAGCTGGGCAATGTCTTTCCACTCCGGAATGGGGTTCACGATGGCCCCGCTGGCATCGTGGATGTACCAGTCGGGGTGCTGCGTAATCCAGGCGTGGTCGAAGCTGGTGTGGTTGCCCACCCAGTCCAGCATCACGGCCAGGCCGCGGCGGTGGGCGCCGTCTACCAGGGCGCGCAGGTCGGCCAAGGTGCCGAATTCGGGATTCACGGCCGTGTATTCCTGCACCGCGAAGGGCGAATCAACGCCCCGGACCTTACCAATCGGGAAGATGGGCATCAGGTATACCACGTTCACTCCCAATGCTTTGATGGAATCCAACCGGGCCATCACGCCCGCAAAGTTGCCGGCCTGGCTAAAGCCCCGCATGTTCACCTGGTAAATGGTGGCATTCGGCGCATCGGGCACGGCCGTGAACGGCTTGCCGTACTGCGCGGGGTCACGATAAGTGACCGGTGACTTAGTATTTTGGCCAAAGCCTGCTTCAGCCAACGAGAGCAAGGCCAGCAACAGCGGAAAAAAAGCAGTTTTCTTCATAGAAGGAAGCACGGGACAAGCATGTAAGTCGCTGCCCGATGGGCAAGCGGGGTAGCAATTGGCCCGGAAACCTGGCCACTTGCCAGGCTCCCGGGCCGCTGCTTGGGAGGAATGCTATAAACAATTAGCGGGTTACGGCCAGGCGGCGGGTAGCTACTTTGTCGCCCACCTGCACCTTCACCAGGTACACGCCCACGGCCAGGTCGCCACCGGCTACTTTCAGGTTATGGATACCCACGTTCTGCTTGGCAGCCAGCAGGGTGCGCACTTCGCGGCCCAGCAAATCGGTGATGCGCACGGCCACGTCCTGCACGCCGCCCTGCACCTGGTACGAAACGGTTGACTCGCCCTGCGACGGGTTCGGGAATACGCTCATGGCCACCACGGCGTCGTCGGCCTGGCGGGTGCTGGTCACCACTACGCTCACCGAAGCGGCCTGCGTCTGGGGAAACAGGGTAACGTCCGTGAAGTCGGGTGAAAAGCCGATGTTGTTCAGGCCGCCCGTGGTAACGGTGTTCGTGCCAACAACCTTGCTACCACCCGTCGTTTCCGGAATAATATCCGACGACCAGTAGGCATCGCCGCTCACGTAGGCGGCGAATACTTTTACGATGGATGCTCCCGAGGGCAGACCCAGCGACGCGCGGTTGAACTCGTATTCCAGGGCGAAAGAACCGGCCCCCCCGCCATTGGTGTTGCCGGGGTTGTCGCTGAGGCCCATTGCCGAGCCCTTATAAGCCACGCGGGTGCCTGCAAACAAGCTGTAGACCCCAGTAGTAGAAGCTGCCGGGATAGTGCTGGCCACGCCGTCGCTGGTAACGACGGAGCTAAGCCCGTCCCCAAACGACTTGGCTACGCCCGTAGTTGCCGTGTAGATGGCTGCCTGCACGTCATTCCTGCCCGTGGTGGCAATGGCCACGTCGGCCTCCAAATCCAGCTTGGTACCACCAATACTACCTGATGGGAAAGTACCGAATACAGTACTAGCGCCCGCAATGGTGGGCAGCCCCGTGCCCACGGGTACACCGGTCTTATTGGGAAGGTCCATGTACAGCTGGAAGTTGTTGCCTCCGATTTCGATAGTACCCGCCAGCGAAATATAAAGCTTGGTGCTGCTGTTGGCTCCGTACATGCGCAGCAGGCCCGCGTTGCCGAAACCCGTGGGGCCGCCGGGCACTGGGGTGTGCGAAGTCGTGAAGGCGCCCAGGGACGTGTACTTGCCGGCCGCACTGGTGCCGATTTCATTGGCATTGATGATGCCATCCAAGGTAATCTGCGCCTGAGCGCTGAGGGTGCCGCTAGCCAAAGCGGTAACGAAGGCAAGAGTAAGGGATTTTTTCATGAGTGAAAAGGGGTTAATGAGTGGGCTGAATCAGTAAGCAAAGGGAGTGAAAAGTCGGTTGGGCCATTGTCGTTTGGATAGTCCAACCAACTGGTTTAATTCCTGGAAGACCAGGTTTCGGACTTAGTACCTGGCGGTGCTCAATAAGCTGGCATTACCAGTGCCACGTCGAGGTATTCGCTCGGTTTCCCACCACGAGCATACCAGGCACTAAGTCCCAAACCGAATAGGTATTCGTGCGGCCGTCTTAATAGCCGGGGTTCTGTACGAGCGTGGGGTTGGCCACGAGGTCGGTGGAAGGCAGTGGGAAAAGATTGCGGGTGGCAGCAATGCCCGCACCGTTGCGCGTGCCGCCCTTCCAGGGCCAGAGGTAGCTGCCGTCGGTGAACTTGCCGAAGCGAACGAGGTCGGTGCGGCGGGTGCCTTCCCAGTACAGCTCGCGGCCCCGCTCGTCGAGCAGGAAGCCGGGAGCTGTCAGCTCGGCCAAGGTTACGTGGCCATCGGTGCCGCCGGGCGTGTTGCCGTAGGCGCGGTCGCGCAACCCGTTCACGTAGGCAAGGGCCTGGGCCTGGGTGCCGCCGGTACCGCCGCGCAACACGGCTTCGGCGTACATCAGCTGCACGTCGGCCAGGCGGAAGAGTGGGAAGTCGGTATCGACGAAAATGTGGCGCGGGTCATTGCCACTGGCTCCGGTGGAGGTCTTATTCCGCCACTTCGTCACGCCGTAGCCGTCCGAAAACTTGGTCAGGTCGTTGATTTCCAAGGTCTGGCCATTGGTAAAGAACATGGCGCGGGTGTCAAAGCCGCTGGCTGGCGTGGGAAACAGCAGGGGCAGGTTTTTGCGCGTGCGGTTGCCTTCCCAGCCACCGTCGATGCCAAAACCGCTGGCCAGCATGTTGCCGCCCACGGCCGCGTGCACCAGATAGGTAGTACCACCATACACCTGCGAAACCACCCCGTCGCTTTCCAGCGGGAAGATGATTTCCGAAGCCGAGGTCTTGTTGTTGTCGGCCAGGAACAGCAGGCGGTACTCCGGGGCCAGCTGATAGCTGGGCAGGGGCAGCAGTTTGTTGCAGTAGGCCAGGCAGTCGGTGTAGCGGCCCGTGCCCGTGTACACCTCGGCGTTCAGGTAGAGCTTGGCCAGCAAAGCCCAGGCGGCCCCCTGGTCGGCGCGGCCGTAGGCGGCCGTGTGGGCCGGCTTCAACTGCGATTCAATGGCTTTCAACTCCGATTCGACGTAGGCAAACAGGGCTGCGCGATTGATTTGCTTGGGAAGGGCTTTGCTGGGCGCGTCGGCCTCCGTCACGAAGGGCACGTTGCCGAACATATCCAGCGCGTGGTAGTAGGCCAGGGCGCGCAGGTAGCGGGCCTCGGCGCGGTCCAAGCGGGCGGCATCGGCGTCGGCACCCGTAATCCCACGGGTGGAAAGCTTGTCGTCGCTGGTTTCGCGAATAAATTCGTTGCACAGCGCTACCTCATAGAAAATACGGGTGTAGCAGTTATTAATCAGGTCGTTGCTCGACGACCAGCGCCCCGTGTTCAACTCCTGCAGCGGCACGCTGTTCCAAGCCACCACGGCTTCGTCGGTGGTTAATTCCTGCAAATACCAGTAAGCACGCAGGTAGGCCGTCTCGCCCTCGTCCTTGTGCTGCCCGTTGAAAACGTCGGGGGCACCGGAGTCACCCGAGAGGTTGAACCCGGCGTAGCACTTGGCCAGCACCTTGATGTAGTTGGCCGGGTCGCGGTACACCGACTCGGTATTCAGGTCGTAAAACGGGGTCCGGTCCAGGTCTTTGTTGCAAGCCGTCAGGCCGCCGACCAGGGAAACCGCCAGGGCCAGCGTGAGGCGGCCGCGGTGCGGGAATGGGTGGGATTTCATGGGAGGTTGGTTGGCAGGTGGTGGGAACAGTTACTTGGTTTGAAACAGAACGTCAACCGAGGCATGACGTTCCATTATCCTAAAAACCGACATTGAGGCCGGCCGTTATGGTGCGGGGCAGCGGGTAGAGGTTGCTGTCGATGCCATAGGCGCGCTCGGGGTCGAGGCCCTTGTATTTGGTGAGCAACAGCAGGTTCTGGCCGGCCAGGGTGAAGCGCAGGGTGGTGCCGGCTTTGAGCAGCGCGCCGAAGTCGTAGCCTAGCGTCACGTTCTGCAGGCGCACGAATGAGCCGCTTTCCAGATTGTAGTCGCTGTAAGGCTGGCCATTCCGGAAATTAGTGGCGTAGATGTAGGGCGACACGTTGGCCGAGTAGCCCAGCGTCGTATTCAGACCGTAATAGTTCGCCTGGCCGTTGACCACGCTGTTGTATACGTACCCGCCGATGTTGGAGCGCACCGTGAAGGCCAAGCTGGCCTTGCCGTAGCTCAGGTTAGAGCTAAAGCCCAGAATGGCTTTGGGGGCCGGGTTCTTGCCATACACCAGGTCGCGCTCGTTGATGATGCCATCGCCGTTCTGGTCCACGTACTGCGTTGTGCTAGCGCTCGACGTAGGCCCTAGCAGGGGCTTGCCGCTGTCGTCGTATTTCTGCTGATAGAGGAAAAAGGTATTGGGAGCGTAGCCTACGGCATTTACCTGCGCAAACTGGAAGTTGCCGAGGTCGCCGGTGGGGGTGCCTAAGTAGCTGGCGTCACTCACCTGCTGCAGCTTGGTAATCTTGCCGCGATTCACAGTCGCGTTAAAATTCACCGACCAATTCAGGCGCTGGTTCTGCAGCACATTGTAATTCAGGGCCAGCTCCACGCCGCGGTTTTCGAGGTTGCCGATGTTGGTCAGCAGCGTGTTGGACTGGTTGCTGCCGGCCGGTACGGGAATCACCGCCAGCAAGTCGCGGGTTTTGCGCAAGTACACGTCCACAGTACCGGTTAGGCGGTTATCGAGAAAACCAAAGTCCAGGCCCACGTCATACGTGTCGGTCTGTTCCCACTTCAGGTTGCGGTCGTAAGCGGCCGGCTTGAGGGTCCGAATGGTGTCGTTCCCAAATATTTGGCTATTCACCGGTCCGGTGAGGCTGTACTTGGCCAGGTAAGGGTAGTCGCCGGCCACGCCAGTGATGTCTTGTTGGCCCGTGCTGCCGTAGCTCGCCCGCAGCTTCAAGTCCGAAACCACGGCCGATTCTTTCAGGAAGCTTTCCTGGTTGATGCGCCAGGCCACCGAGGCGGCCGGGAAGTAGCCCCAGCGGTTTTCGGGGCTGAAGTGCGACGAGCCATCGGCCCGAAACGTGCCCGTGAACAGGTATCGCTCCTTAAAATTGTAGTTAACCCGGCCGTAGTACGAGAGCAGCGTGTACTGCGTCTTGAACGGATTTTGCACCGGCAACAGTGGGTCGGTCCGGCTGCCATCAGCCTTATAGCCAAAGCGGAAAGGCGAATAGGTGTAGAAGTCCTGATACGAATAGCCAGCCAGGGCCTCCACGCGGTGGTCGCCGATTTGCTTGCTGTAGTTAAGGTAGGTTTCCAGCAGCTTGTTGTTCTTTTCCTGCCGGTACGAATTATTCCGTCCTTGCGTGGAAAAATCAAGCGAGGAAGCAGCCGCAGTGAATACGGTGCCGTTGCTGCGCGAAATGTCGTAGCCCAGGTTCACATTGGCGTGCAGGTCGGGCAGAAAATGCAGCTTGTAGTCGAGCTGCACGTTGCCGATGCTGCGCAGGACGGAACTACGGTCGCGCTTGTCGTTGAGTATTGCCAGCGGGTTGCGGTCGGTCAACGGGTTGGGGATGTTGCCCTTGCGCCACTCGTAGTAGCCGTTGAAACCGGTCGGGCTGCTGTCGTAAACAGGTTGCGTCGGATTGAAACGCACGGCCGACCCGATGGCACCCTGGTCGGCGAAACGGTAATCGGCCCACGAGCCTTTCAGGTTCACGTCGATGCGCAGGTGGTTGTCGAACAGCTTGGGCGTAAGGCCAATGGAAGCCGTATTGCGCTTCAGGTAGCCCGTTTTCAGGGTGCCCTGCTGGTTAAGGTTGCCGTAGGAGACGCGGTAGGGCACGTGCTTGGCGCTGCCAGTCAGGCTGATGCTATTATCGGTGGTCCAGGCCGTGCGGTAAATTTCGTTCTGCCAGTCGGTATTGGCCGCGCCCAGGTAGGCGGCGTTGCCTGCCGGAATAATACCCTGAATAATGGCGTTGTTGGTCAGCACCCGGTAAGCGTCACCACCGAGCACGTCCACTTTGCCGTAGTTCGTCGACCGCGACACCTGCGAATTCACGCTTACGCGCATCTGCTCGCCGTCCACCCCTTTTTTAGTGGTGATAAGGATGACGCCGTTGGCCGCCCGCGAGCCGTAGATGGCCGTCGCCGAGGCATCCTTAAGCACCGTAAAACTCTCAATATCCTGGGGGTTGACCAGCGCCAGCGCGTTGCCCGCCCCGGCGATGCCCTGGTTATCCACCGGTACCCCGTCGATGACGATGAGCGGGTCGTTGCTGGCGTTCAGCGACGAGCCCCCCCGAATGCGGATGGTGCTCACCTCGCCGGGTGCGCCGCCCCCGGTCGTAATCTGCACGCCGGCCACCTTGCCCTGCACCAGCTGCTCGGGCGAGGTTACCTGCCCCTGCACAAAGTCCTTGGTCGTTACAGTCGTAATAGAGCCGGTCACGTCCTGCCGGCGGGTCGTTCCGTAGCCGACGACTACCGCCTCACCCAGTTGGGTGGCGTTTTCGCTCAGCGCCGTGGCAGGCACCTGGGT
>JALYUH010000146.1 GCA_030853985.1 Bacteroidota bacterium
TTTCAACGCAGTAGAGGCCGTTTTTAGGTAATAAAAAAAGGACTTTACCGAAAGCATATTTCACTTGCCACCCGGCACCGAAAGCACCTCGCCCAGCGGGAGCGGGTCGCCGAAAACGGGCGCGCCATCGGCGGCAAAGGTGAAGGGCTGGATGCGCGGGGTGCGGGCGGTGCCGCAGCCTTGGCCCGGCTCGGCGTTGGCGTGGTAGAGAATCCAGTGCTGCTTGCCGTTGGGCGAGTCGAAGAAGCTGTTGTGGCCCGCCGCGTAGGTGCCTTTCACGTTTTGGGCGCGAAATACGGGCTGCGGCTCCTTATGCCAGGAGGCGGGGTTGAGCAGTTCGGCCCCCGGCTCGGCCCACACTAGGCCCAGGGCGTAAAAATCGGTCCAGCAGCCACTGGCCGAGTACACCACGTTGACCCGGCCGTTGGGGCTGGCCAGAAACTGCGGGCCTTCATTCACGAGCACCACGGCGGGCCCGCCGGGCGCAAAGTGGGGCAGCAGGCCGTGCTGCTCCCAGCCAAAACGCGGGTCGGAGATGCGCACGCGCGGGCCGCTGATGGTCCAGGGGTTGCTCAGGCGGGCCAGGTAAATGTCCTGGCGGCCGTTCTCATCGCCCTCCCAGCCCGACCAGATGGCGTAGAGCTGGCCCAGGCTTTCGAATACCGAGCCGTCGATGGCCCACTTATTACCGGGCGTTTTGAGCTCACCCTTCAGGGTCCACTGGCCGGTGGTGGGGTCGGGGGCGGGGTTTTCGAGCACGTAGAGGCGGTGGTTGTTATTGCTGCCATTATCGGCGGCGAAGTACACGTACCACTTGCCGGCCAGAAAATGCAGCTCGGGCGCCCATATTTCCTTGGAATACGGCCCGGTGGCGGGCGGCGTCCAGATGGTGGTTTTGGTAGCCTGGCCGAGCTGCGCGAGGCTGGCCGTTTTCCAGATGCTCAGGTCGCGGCCCGTGGTGTGCATGTAGTAGTAGCTGCCCGCGTGGTAGATAACCCACGGGTCGGCCCCGCTGGGCAGCAGCGGGTTGGTGAACGTAGGCTGGCCGCAGGCGGGGCCAGCGGCCGCGAGTAGCACCAGCAGGAGGCGTAAAAAGCGCATAAGCAGGAAAGCGGGTAGAGTAATAAGTTATTGATAACCAATGTAAACGAGGAAGCCAGGTCCCGGGACCTGGCTTCCTCGTTCTTAACCCAAATGTACTAAGCCGGCACCGGCGCGCCCGCTGGCGCGGCGTTGCCTCCGGGGGTGGGCTCGTCGGGTTTGGGGCCGCCGTGCTCCTCATCGGGCTTGTAGTTTTTCTCCAGCTCGGCCAGCTTTTCTTTGCCGTAGGCGAAGCGGGTGATGATGACGTAGAGCACCGGCACGATGAAAATGCCCATGCCGGTGGCCGCCAGCATGCCGCCGAGCACCGTCCAGCCCAGCGTTTGGCGGCTTTGCGCGCCGGCGCCCGAGGCAAATACCAGCGGCATAATACCCAGGATGAAGGCCAGCGAAGTCATAATAATGGGCCGCAGGCGCTGGCGCACGGCATCGAGGGTGGCATCGACCAGCGGAATTCCTTTGTCGACGCGCTCCTTGGCAAATTCGACAATCAGGATGGCATTCTTCGCCGACAAGCCAATCAGCGTCAGCATTCCGATTTGGGCGTAGACGTTATTGGTGAGCTTGGGGATGAAAAATAGCGCCAGAATGGCCCCGAAAATACCCACCGGCACCGCCAGCAGCACCGAAAACGGCACCGACCAGCTTTCGTAGAGCGCCGCCAGAAACAGGAAGACGAACAGAATGGAAAGCGCAAACACGTAAATCGTTTGGCCGCCGGCCAGCAATTCCTCGCGGCTCAGGCCCGAAAACTCGAAGCCGTAGCCCTGGGGCAGGGTTTGCGCGGCAGTTTCCTGCAAGGCCTTGATGGCATCGCCCGAGCTAAAGCCGGGAGCCGGGTTGCCGTTTATTTCGGCCGAGCGAAAGAGGTTGTAGTGCGAGATGAGCGGCGCGGTTTCGGTGCGCTGGTACGTGGTGAGGGTGCTCAGCGGTACCATGCCGCCGGCCGTGTTGCGCACGTAATACTGACCGAGGTCGGAAATATCACCGCGATGCGACGAGTCGGCCTGCGCCACTACGCGGAAGGTGCGGCCGTAGAGCGTGAAGTCATTGATGTAGGCACTACCCAGGTAGGTGCGCAGCGCATTGCCGATTTCGGTGATGGACACACCCAGCTTCTTGGCTTTCTTGCGGTCAATATCCAGCCTATAGCCCGGCGTGTTGGCGGTGAAAAAAGAGAAGGCCGACGCAATTTCGGGGCGCTTGCGCACGGCCGCCAGAAATTTTTGCAGGTTGGCGTCAAAAACCTTGACGTCGCCCCCCGGCTCGCGCTCCTGAAAAATAAACGAGAAGCCGCCCGTGTTGCCCAGGCCCGGAATGGCCGGCGGCGAAATCACGACCGTCGTGGCCTCCTTGAAGCGGCCCATGCTTTTTTGCAGGCTGGCCATGAGGCCCTGCAGCTGCAAGGCCTTGTCGGTGCGGTCGTCCCAGGGGTCGAGCTGGCAGAAAATGGTGCCGGAGTTCGATTTGGAGGAGAAGTTAACTGCATTCAGGCCGCCGAGGGCCGCGAAATGGGCAATGCCTTTGGTATGCTCCAGCTCCTTCATCATGCCTTGCAGCACGGCCACGGTGCGCTCGGTGGAGGCACCTTCGGGCAGGTTGAAGGTGATGAAAATGCGGCCTTCATCTTCGGTGGGCAGGAAGCCGCTGGGCTTGCTG
>JALYUH010000154.1 GCA_030853985.1 Bacteroidota bacterium
GTTCAACGACGGGCGGGGGCAGGCCCCGCCCCCACGCCGCTCACAAAAAAGCCCCGATACGATGCAGTATCAGGGCTTTATTACATTGAGAGGATAGCGTGATTACCGCTTAATCAGGCAGCCGGCGGCGCGCTTGTCGGCTACGCCGGCGGGGCGGCCGGCCAGCACGTTGTCCAGCACTTGCTTCAGGTAGGCCTGCTGCACGCTGCCGGCCACCTGTGGGTTATCATCAATCGCCCCGCGGTAACGGACGGCGAAACCGTTGCCGGCGGGCTCCAGCACCACGGCCTCGGCGGTTTTGGTTACGCCGAGCAGGCCGGCCACTTGCTGGCTGGCATCGGTGAGGGTGGGCAACTCGACCTCGCCGGGGGCGGCAGTGCCGGGCGCGTCGAGGTTGATGGGCACGTTAATGAACAGAAACTGCACGCCCCGGCCCCGGTAGGCGCTGCTGAGCGAGGCCAGCCGCTCCTGGTAGAGGCGCGAAAAGGCGCAGGCCGGGTTCAGAAACACCACTACCACGGCCTTGTCCTTGGCGTAGCTTTTGAGGACTACGTCGGCGTTGGCGGCGGTTTTCAGGGTGAAATCGGAAACGATGCCGCCGCCTTGGGCGCGGGCCACGCCCACGGCGAGCGAAACGGCCAGCAGGGCCACGGCGGTAAGAATAGAGATGCGACGAAAAGACATGGCGGTAAGGTAAGACAAAACGGCGCGGCGCAGCAGCGCGCGGCTACCCGCCCGGTTCGTGGCAGTACGTGAGCACGTAGCCGGGCGCGGGTTGGGTATAGCAAATGCGGTGCCGCGTCTGGATGTCGCCCAGCACTAACGTAGCCGGGATTTCGCCGGATGCGGCGGGGCTGAATTCGTGCAGCAGCAGCTGTTGGCGGAAGATGATGCCGCGCCGGGCTGCCAGCTTGTAGAGCGTTTCCTTGGCGCTCCAGAGCAGGGTGTAGTGGGTGTTGGCATCTGAGATAAGGGCGGCGGCGCGGGCGTGCTGCCACTCGTGGTCGGCCAGAAATTTCCCGGCCAGCCGCTGGGCCTTATCGCGGATAAGCTCGATGTCGACCCCGGCCCGGCCGCCCTGGGCCAGTACCGCCGCCGCCCACTCGCCGGAGTGCGACAGCGACACCACCGTCTCGGCGGGTGCGCCAGCCAGCCAGGGGCGGCCGGTGGCATCGTTCTGCACCAGCGTTTCGGGCGGCAGGCGCGTGGAGAATTCGTTGAATAGACTATGCGCCAGCCGGCGGCCGGCCAGCCACTGGGCCTGGCGTTTGGCATCGGCGGTGGCGGGCAGCAGCGGTTGGTAGGCGGCCGCGTTGGGCAGGCCGGCCCACAGCGCTTCGGGTGTTTCGGTGAGGTGCCAGAGGCCCAGCACGGCGGTAGGGGAGAGGCGCTGAATGGCGTGCAAAGGCATTTTTAGTGGTTAATGATTAATGGTCAGGGGTTAACGAGGCATCCGCTTGTGCCGGTCCGCCCGCCCTAGGCGGTCGGACTGGTTGTCGTTGTTGAGCAAAGCATTCGGGTACGTGCTACTGAACAACGACAACCGGGCGGACCACTAAGGGCGGTCAGACCGGGTATCCGCTAGCTAAACGCTTCCTTCTGCCTCATTCTTTAACCACTAACCACGAAGCTACCTTTGCGGGACCCGTTATGTCCGAAATCTTCCGCCCGTCCGTTACCCGAATGGCCACCCTGGCCGGCCACCGCGATGCCGTGTACGCCCTGACGGGCGGCCCCGGCAGCCGCGTTTTCTCCGGCAGCGCCGATGGCATGGTGGTGGGCTGGGATGCCGCCCAACCCGCCCGCGACGGCGAGCTGCTGGCCCGCGTGCAGAACTCGGTGTACGCCCTGCGCCACCTGCCGGAGCTGGATTTGCTGGTGCTGGGCCACAATTTCCAGGGCATTCAGGCCATTGATTTGACGGGAAAGCAACTGGTCCACGCTACGGCCCTGCCGCCGGTGGCCATCTTCGAAATCGTGTTTTCCGAGAGCCGGCAGCGGCTGTATGCGGGCCTGGCCGATGGTACCCTGGCGGTGCTGCGCCTGCCCGATTTCCGGCTCTCAACGCTGTTGCGCATCACCGATAAAAGCCTGCGCAGTCTGGCCCTGCACGAAGCGAGAGGCGAGCTGGTGGTGGGCAGCTCCGATCATCTCACCCGCGTGCTCGACCTGGATTCGCTCGAAACCAAGTACACGCTGGGCGAAAGCACCAATTCGGTGTTTTCCGTGGCCTTTTCGCCCGATGGCGCGCACTTGCTCACGGCCGGCCGCGATGCCCAGATTCGGCGTTGGGACGTGGCCGCCGGCTACGCGCTGGCCGATACCGTACCGGCCCACCTATATACCATCAACCACCTGGCCTTTAGCCCCGATGGCCGCTACCTGGCCTCGTGCAGTCTCGACAAGAGCATCAAGCTCTGGGACGCGGCCACCCTCACGCTGCTGCGCGTGCTCGACCGCGCCCGCGCCGCCGGCCACGGCACGTCGGTGAACCGGCTGGTTTGGCCGGGCGACCAAAACCGGCTAGTTTCGTGCAGCGACGACCGCAGCTTGGCCGTTTGGCTTTTGGAAGCTGCTGGCTGATGGCTATTAGCTGTTAGCTTCTTCGAAATAATAGGCTTATTCCCCGGCGCTCGTTGTGTCAACTTCAAAAGCTAATAGCTAACGGCTAAAAGCTAACAGCTAAAAAAATGAAACTCACCGCCCTCGATATCCGCCAGAAAACGTTTGAAAAATCCTTCCGGGGAATTGACCGCGACGAGGTGCAGGCCTTTCTGACCACCGTGTCGCAGCAGTGGGAGCGCATGAACGACGAAAACCGCGAGCTGCGCCTCAAGCTCGAACACGCCCAGCACGACGTGCAGAAGATGCGCGAAGTGGAAAGCAGCCTCTACCGCACCCTGAAAACGGCCGAAGACACCGGCAACAACATCACCGAGCAGGCCCAGCGCGATGCCGACCTGCGCATCCGCGAAGCCCAGTTTCAGGCCGAAGGCCTCGTGAGCGAAGCCCGCCAGCGCGCCCGCGAAGTGGTGGACGGCGCTTACCAGCAGGCTGAAAAAACCGTGGCCGACATGCAGCGCGAAGTGGGCGGCCTGGGCCAGGAGTGCCAGCGCCTCGAGCAGCAGCTCGACGGCCTCGTGCGTGACCTGCACCACCTGGCCTCCGATGCCCTGGATAAGGTGGAAAAAGCCCGCAACCGGCCCAAAGGCGGCACGGCGGCCATCCTTTCGCGGGCCGCCCGCGTACAGGTAGAGCGGCCCAAGGAAGCCGCCCCCGAACCTACGCCCGAAACCCCTGCCGCCATGCAAGTTACCTCCACTTCCGCCGTTTCATCGGCCACCGCCGTGGCTGCGGCCACGCCCGCTTCGTTTGCCCCCGGCCGCATTGGCCGCGCCGAGGAAACGCTGGAGCGCGCCGCCACCCAAACCATCGGCTACAACCCCAAGCCCGGCCAGCAGCCCGACCCCGGCGCGCCCGCCGAAGCCCCGCGCCCCGACATCGAGCGCCCCGGCGCCCCGGCCGAGAATCCCGGTATCGCGCCCGCCCCGCACATCGACCCGCCCGCGCCCTCGCAGGTGCCCGAGCCCAACC
>JALYUH010000163.1 GCA_030853985.1 Bacteroidota bacterium
GTTCAACATCTACCACGACCGCCGCAAGGTGGCCGCGCAGTCGTTCGAAATCGGCTCCATCCGCCGGATGCAGCAGGAGGAAAGCGGCCTAGCCGGCACCGAAGCCCAGGCCGAGCTTTGGGCCAGAATGGAAGCCTGGGTGCGGGCTAATGCCCGCCAGTACCATGTTACGCGCGCCATTGGCACGGGCGGTAACATCAACAAAATCTACAGCCTCACCTCCTCTGCCCCCGACAAGCACATCACCCGTCGCGGCATCGAGGCCACGCTCAATCGCCTGTCCAGCCTCACCATGACCGAGCGCGTGAACGTGGCCATGCTCAACCCCGACCGTGCCGATGTCATCATCCCCGCCGGCCACATCTACCTCTCGGCCATGCAGTGGGCCAACGTCACCACAATGGTTGTGCCCGACATCGGCCTGAAAGACGGCATGCTGCAAGCCCTGTTCGAAGAGTTTTTCGACGAGCTAAACCCCGAAGGTGGGCACAACGACCACCCGCCCGTTCCCGACGTGCAGAACGTTCCCGGCGAGATGGAGTGATGAAAAAGGGGGTGAGGGTGTGGGGGTAGAAGGGCAGGAGTTATGACTCTTACCCTCCTACCCCCACACCCTCCTACCCTTTTTGCTACACCTTCACCTTCCCCACGGCCGCCTCGTCAACATGCCCCACGGGCGTGGCATCATCGTCGCAGACTTCATCCGGCTCGCACTCGCCGCCTTCGCCGAACGAATCATCCGCCACTTCCGACGCTTTCGCTTCCATCGCCTCCAGCACCGTCAGTGCCGCCGCATCTTCCGATGCTTGTAACGCGGCCGCTACGTCGACGCGGCGTTGGTCCTGCACGCCCAGCAGGGCCAGCAGGCCTTCGGGCGTAGCGGTGGCGAGCAGCGCCTCGTCACGCTTAAAAAAGTCCTTGTGCACGTTCACCACCGGCTCGCCGGGGGCCGGGCGCTGGCGAATGTAAGCACCATCCTCGCGCATCACGTAGCTGTTCTGGTTGTCCATCATGTTCATCATCAAAATATTGATGGCCTCGCGCCGCAGCTGCGGGTTCACAATCAGGAACAGCGCCTCGATGCGCCGGTCAAAGGAGCGCACCATAATATCGGCCGAGCCGGCGTACACCTTGGCGTCGCCGCCGTTGTGGAAGTAGAACAGGCGGGTGTGTTCCAAATATTCGCCCACGATGCTGCGCACCTCGATGTTCTCGCTCAGGCCCGGCCGGCCCGGCCGCAGGCAGCAAATGCCGCGCACGATGAAGCGGATGGGCACGCCTGCCTTCGCCGCCTTATAAAACTCGTCAATAATCTCCTTGTCCTCCAGCGAGTTCATCTTCATCACGATGCCGCTCTGGTGGCCTTTTTTGGCGTGCTTCACCTCCTCCCGAATCAGGTGAATAAGTTGCTGGCGCATGTCCTTGGGCGCCGTGATGAGGTATTCGTAGTCGTCGGGCTGCGAATGGCCAGTAATCACGTTGAAGAATTCCGACACATCGTGGCCGTATACATCGTTGGTGGTCAGCAGGCTAACGTCGGTGTACAGGCGCGAAGTCTGCTCGTTATAGTTGCCCGAGCCGATGTGCACGTAGCGCGTCACTTTCTCGCCCTCCTTGCGGATAATCATCAGCAACTTGGTGTGCGTCTTGTACTTGCTCACCCCGTAAATCACAAAGCAGCCGGCCTTTTCCAGGCGTGCGCCTTCCCGAATGTTCTTCTCCTCATCAAAGCGCGCCTTCACCTCGAACAGCACCGAAACGTGTTTGCCGTTCTCGGCCGCCTTTAGCAGCGCGGCCGACACGCGGGAGTCGTCGGCCAAGCGGTAAATAGTTTGCTTGATGCCCAGCACGTGCGGGTCCACGGCCGCCTGCTCCAACAGCCGCACCATCGGCTCAATGCTGTTGTAGGGGTGGTGCAGCAGCACGTCGTGATGCTTGAGGTATTCGAACAGGTTTTCGTCGGCTCCCTCAGGCAGGCTCAAAGGCGGTACTGAAACCGGCGTTTTGGCGGCCCGGCCCCGAAAATTGGGGTGGCGCACAATCTGCCACAGCCCTTTCAAATCAATCAGGGAGTTGATGACGAAGACGTTGCCGTTGTCGATATTCCACCGCTCGCGCAGCACGTTCATCAGCACGGCCGAGGCGTTGGGCTCTACCTCCACGCGCACCACGCGGCCGCGCTTGCGGGTTTTCAGGCCCACCTGAATTTCCTTGATGAAGTCATTGTCGATGTCGTCCGATTCTTCCAGCGTAAAATCCCCGTTGCGGGTAATGCGGAACAGGTCGGCCGACACAATCTCCACGTTGCGGAACAGGCGCGGCAGAAACTCGCGCACCACTTCCTCAATCGGCACGAAAATAACCTTGTCCTTGCGCGTGAGCTCGAAAAAGCGCGTCAGGTTCTGCGGAATCTGCACGAAGGTGAGGCGCTCCTGCCCTTTCTCGGCCTCGCCATCGAGCCCCACCGCCAGGCCGTTGCCAATGCGCGTGACTACCCCGAAGATGAGCATCTGGTTCATCATCAGCGGGAAGCCGTGGTACGAGTCGTACACCATCGGCGTGAGCAGCGGAAACACGGTGTTCTTGAAATAGCCGTCGGCCTTCTTCACTTCAAGCTCCGTCAGGTCGCTCATCTTCAGAATATTGAAGCCATTCTTCTCAAAATTGGGCTTTAATTCATTCAGATACGTTAGGCTCTGGTCGTTCACGAAGCGGTGCGCGAAATCGAGCAGCTTGCGCCGAAACGGCAGCTCGCGCAGCCCCGAATAGTCAATGCGCTCCTTGCCGTAGTCGAGGTAGTTATAGAGCGAGCCCACGCGAATCATGAAAAACTCGTCGAGATTGGAACTGGTGATGGCCAGAAACTTGAGCTTATCAAACAGGCTCCGGCTGGCATCCTGCGCCTGGTCGAGCACCCGATAGTTGAACCGCAGCCAGCTCAAATCGCGGCTGATGTACTTGCTTTTGCGGATAAGGTCGGAGGACTTGAAGAGCTTCATAATGGGGTAGTGGAATGCGGAACAAAATACGCTAGCAGGCGCCTGTAAATAATCTACTACGTGGAAATAATGGCCGTGGCCTCAATTTCCACCATCATCCTCGGGTCAATCAGCGCCTTTACCTCCACCATCGAAGTCACCGGCCGAATTGTTCCGAACACTTCGCCGTGCGCCCGGCCCACGGCTTCCCATTGCGTAATGTCCGTCACAAAGATGCGCGTGCGTACCACGTCCCCGAAAGTCGCGCCGGCAGCGGCCAGCGCCTCTCCGATTTTCGCCAGCGTCCGCTGGGTTTGAGCGTAAACGTCAGCCCCACCCGTGATGACATCACCATCCTGCGCCGTCGTGCCGGCCACTTCCACCACGTTGCCCACGCGCACGGCCCGGGAGTAGCCCACGATGGGCTCCCACGGTGCCCCAGAAGAAATCAGTTTTCGCATAGCTTCAGTTGAAAAACGGGAAAAAGAAAAGGCCCGCTTTGCAGCGGGCCTTTTCACGAAAGCATCCGATTAAACGTCGAGCTTGGCGTACTTGGCGTTGCGCTCGATGAAATCGCGGCGGGGAGCTACTTCATCGCCCATCAGCATCGAGAACAGGTGGTCGGCTTCGGCGGCCGACTCCACGGTTACCTGTTTGAGGGTGCGGGTCATGGGCTGCATGGTGGTGGTCCAGAGCTGCTCGGCGTTCATCTCACCGAGGCCTTTGTAGCGCTGCACGTTCACGGTATCGGGCTTGCCGCGGCCGAGGTCGGCCTGCGCGGCCATGCGCTCTTCTTCGTTCCAGCAGTAGCGCTCCTCCTTGCCGCGTTTCACGAGGTAGAGCGGCGGCTGGGCGATGTAGATGTAGCCCCGGTCCACCAGCTCGCGCATGTAGCGGAAAAAGAAGGTCAGAATCAGCGTCCGAATGTGCGAGCCGTCGATATCAGCGTCAGTCATGATGATGACCTTGTGGTAGCGCAGCTTATCGAAATTCAGCGGGCCAGTTTCAACGCCAGTATCGTCGGTCGTAAAAGCCAGCGACTTGCGCTCGTTAAAGCTCACGCCCAGCGCGGTAATCATGTTCTTGATTTCCTCGTTCTCCAGAATGCGGTGCTCCTGCGCTTTCTCCACGTTCAGAATTTTACCGCGCAGCGGCAGAATAGCCTGAAACGCCCGGTTGCGACCCTGCTTGGCGGTGCCGCCAGCCGAGTCGCCTTCGACGAGGTACAGCTCGCAGATTTCGGGGTCCGACTCCGAGCAGTCGGCCAGCTTACCCGGCAGGCTGTTGCTGGAAAGCACGCCCTTGCGCTGCACCATGTCCTTGGCCTTGCGGGCGGCGATGCGGGCCTTGGCGGCCAGAATCACCTTCTCCATAATGCGGTTGGCCTGGTTGGGGTTCTCGTCCAGATACTGGGTCAGAATCTCCCCCACCACCGAGTTCACCGCGCCGCTCACTTCGGAGTTGCCGAGTTTGGTTTTGGTCTGGCCCTCAAACTGGGGCTCCATCACCTTCACCGAAATCACGGCCGTCAGGCCCTCGCGGAAGTCGTCGCCGGTAATTTCCACCTTGGCTTTTTCGAACAGCTTGTTCTTGTCACCATACGATTTCAGCACCCGCGTCACCGCCGAGCGGAAGCCCGCTACGTGCGTGCCGCCCTCAATGGTATTGATGTTGTTGACGTAGGAATAGACGTTTTCCTGGTACGAGGTATTGTACTGCAGGGCCACTTCCACGGGCGTGCCGCCTTTCTCGCTCTCCACGTAAATGGGCTCCGAGAGCAGCGAAGGCCGTTGCTCGCCGTCGAGGTACTGCACGAAATCGCGCAAACCACCGGTCGAGAAGAAATCGTCGCTGCGGAAGCTGCCATCTTCCACCGATTCGCGGCGGTCGGTGAGGGTGATGCGGATGCCCTTGTTGAGGTACGATAGGTCGCGCAGGCGGCCGGCCACCTTGTCGTACTGGTACACGGTTTCGGTGAAGATGCTGGCGTCGGGCAGGAACTGCACTTCGGTGCCGTGCTCGTCCGTGTCGCCAATTTCCTTCACCGGGTACTGCGGGAAGCCGATTTTATACTCCTGTTCGTACATGTGGCCGTTGCGGCGCACAGTCACCTTCAGGTCGGTGCTGAGCGCGTTCACGCAGCTCACGCCCACGCCATGCAGGCCGCCCGACACCTTGTACGAACCCTTATCAAACTTGCCGCCGGCGTGTAGCACGGTCAGCACCACTTCGAGGGCCGACTTGCCTTCCTTGGCGTGCCAGTCGACGGGGATACCGCGCCCATTGTCGCGTACGGTCACCGAGTTGTCTTCGTTGATGGTCACATTAATTAGGTCACAGTGCCCGGCGAGGGCCTCGTCGATGGAGTTGTCGACCACTTCCCACACCAGATGGTGCAGGCCCTTGAGGCCGGTGTCGCCGATGTACATGCTGGGCCGCTTGCGCACGGCCTCCAGCCCTTCGAGTACTTGAATGCTGTCGGCGGAATAGTCCGACTGCGCCATTGTTTCTTTCGTTTCGCTCATGAGGGCGTAGTTAAATCAAGTCGTAGAACAGCCCATCGGGCTGCCAGATACTGAACACTCAAAAGTACATATTTAATCCCATTTTAAGTAGTTTCCGCGGTCATTTCCCCGGGATTTTTTCATTTTTATAACTGCTTTTCAGCGCGTTGCCGCCAAGTATTTCAGCCTCACCGATTAGGAGCCACCCAACAGCCCGGAAACGACAAAAGCCACCCCGGAAGGTGGCTTTTGATAGGACTTGGTGGCCCCGTTTGGATTCGAACCAAAGACCGACTTCTTAGAAGGAAGTTGCTCTATCCAGCTGAGCTACGGGGTCGAAAACGGGGCAACAAACAAGTCGGGGTGGCAGGATTCGAACCTACGACCTCCTGGTCCCAAACCAGGCGCGATACCGGGCTACGCTACACCCCGAGGAAAAAAATAATGTTGAGCTTAGACAACGACTTGCCGGTTGGAGCCCCAACAAGCTGCTTTCGCAACCCAACATTATAGTGGAGAAGGGGGGATTCGAACCCCCGGTAACCTTTAGAGCTACGGCAGTTTAGCAAACTACTGGTTTCAGCCACTCACCCACTTCTCCAGTGGTCTTCGCTTCCGTTCGAAGCGGGTACAAATATACGGGCCGATATTAAACAGCCGCACTTTTTGCGAAAAATTTATGAAAAACCTTTTTAAAAGGCGTGCTGCCTTTCGGCCGCCCGCAGGGCATTGGCCGGGCATTCGGCCGTAATATTGGGGCCTCATAAAACGTAACTTGCTGAACTGGGCGTATCCTGATTTCGTGGCGGCGGCGGTGCTGCTGACGGTGGCCCTGCTCCTGCTGACCTGGCACTGGCGACGCAGCGGCCGGCTGGCGCGCCGGCTGGGCAGCCGCGCCCGGCACCGCGGCTGGAAAACCGGGCTGCGTGTAACGGCCGGCGCGCTGCTGCTGGCGGCCGCCCTGGGCCCGTCGCTGGGCGTGAGCCAGAGCACCGTGCGCACCGCCGGCAAAGACGTATGGCTACTCGTGGATGTGTCGCGCTCGATGGACGCGCCCGACGTGGCCCCCTCGCGCCTGCTGCGCACCCAGGCCGAGCTGCGCGAGCTGGTGGCCCGGTTTCCAGCCGACCGGCTGGGCGTGGTGGCCTTCGGGGCGGAGGCTGTGGTACAGTGTCCGCTGACGTACGACCAGGAGGCCGTGCTCACGTTTTTGGGCACGCTGCGCACGGGGCTGCTGCCGCCGGGCCCCACTACCCTGCGCGCGCCGCTGGAATTGGTGCTGGCCCGGTTGAGCGCGTCGCCGGCCCGGACAACTGCTGCCACCCCGCCCCGGGCCACGGCGCTGGTGGTGGCCAGCGACGGCGAAGATTTCGGCGAGAACCTGGAGCCTACGCTGCGGGCGCTGGCCCGTACCGGGGCGCGGGTTTATCCGGTGGGGGTGGGCACGGCGGTGGGCAGCAGGATTCCTACGGCGGCCGGTGGCTTTGTTCTGGATGGCCGGGGCCAGCCGGCACTTACGTGGCTACGGGAAGCCCCACTGCTGCAGCTAGCGGCCCAGACCGGCGGGCAATACTTCGCGCTGAATAACCAGGCCAACGGGTTTGAGCCGCTGCTGCGGGCCTTACAGGCCATGCAGGGCCCGGCCGAGCAGGTGCGCACCGTGGCCGTGGCCGACAACCGCTACCGTTACCCGCTGGCCGCCGCGCTGCTGCTGCTGGCCCTGGATGTCGTGCTCACCATCACCGTTATTCGCCCATGAAACCCGGCGCGCTACTGCTGCTTTTGGGGTTGGGCGTGCCGGGCTTGCGGCTGCTCACGATGGTGCGCGACCGCAATGTGGCCGTGGCCGACGCGACCGCCGCTTACCGGCGCAATGAGGCGCTGGTGGCCGCCCATTATTTTGAAGCTGCCCTGGCTACGGCCAGTCCGCGCAGTATTTCCGACCCGCGCTTGGTGCTGAACCTGGGCCACGCGCAGGCCCGGGCCGGGCAGCTGGGGGCAGCCCAAAAGACGTACGGGCGGCTGCTAGCCGGCAGCCCAGCCCGCTTGAGCAGCGTGGCGCGCCAGCAGCTGGCGGTGCTGGCGGCCGGGCGCGGCGAGTTGGCCCAGGCCGCTAGCCTGCTACGCCAAGCCATTATTCTGGACCCGACCAATGCCGGGGCGCGCTACGATTTTGAGGTGGTGAGCGACTACCTGGCCCGACGGCCCAACCGCCCGCAACTGGCTCCGCCGCCCGCGCCCGATTCGAAGCCCAAAGCGGCCCCTGACAAGAATGGGGCCCAGCCCAACAAGCCCGCCGAGAAGGCTGGCACCGACCGCCAGGGCGAAATCAACGGCCCCAAACCCGCGCCCAACGCCAACACGCCGCCCGCCCCGCGCCCCGATGCCGCCGGGCAGCCCGACAATCGCCAGCCCTCGGCCCTGCCCGGGGCGGCGAATGGCAAGCGTATGCCTGGAGCCGGCCCAGCGCAGCCCACCGCCAGCGGCAACACCCCCGGCACGCAGCGCGGGCTAGACCGGAGTACCTCGGCTGGCGGCACCGCCCCCAACAGCCGCAGTAACCGCCCGGGCTCGGAAGCAGCAACAGAGGCCGATTTGTCGCTGCAAACCCAGCGGGAGCGGTTACAGGCCATGAGTTTGAGCCCCGCCCAGGCCCGGCAGTTGCTGGAGACGCTACGAGCGCAGGAGCAGCAATACTTGCAGCAGCGCCCGCGCCTGGCGGCGCAGAAGCCCGACCCGAACCGGCCGACGTGGTAGGGTGTTGGGGTGGCGATGGAGTCAACCGTCGGTTATGCAGAGCATTCTGCGCATCAAGCAGAAACGAAGCATCTTTACTCCGATATTAATCCCAGCGATTTAGTTGCGTTGAGCGGTAAAGATGCTTCGCTGCGCTCTGCATGGCTGTCTTTACATGAGGGCGTAATTCAACTATAGTAACCCAATCCCGGTTCGCGGCGGCATTCTCCGTACTTTTGCGCCCAGATTTAAGCTCCCACCCCAACCCTTTTATTTTCCTGATTATGCAGATTAAAGAAGTTGTCATCATCTCGGCCGTGCGCACGCCGATTGGCTCGTTTGGCGGTTCACTCGCTTCGCTGTCGGCTACCGAGCTGGGAGCCATTGCGTTGAAGGGTGCGCTCGACAAGGCTGGCGTGGCTGGCTCGGAAGTGAACCAGGTGATTATGGGCAATGTGATTTCGGCCAACCTGGGCCAGGCTCCGGCCCGGCAGGCCGCCAAGAAGGCCGGCCTGCCCGATACCGTGGAATGCACGACCGTGAACAAGGTGTGTGCCTCGGGCTCAAAAGCCATTATGATGGCTGCCCAGAGCATCATGCTGGGGCAGTCGGATGTGGTGCTGGCCGGCGGCATGGAGAGCATGAGCAACGTACCCTACTACCTCGACAAAAACCGCTTCGGGGCCAAATACGGCAACGGACAGGTAATTGACGGCCTCGTGCGCGACGGCCTCTGGGACCCGTACAACGACTACGCCATGGGCAACGCGGCCGAAAACACGGCCAAGGAAATGGGCATCACCCGCGAGCAGCAGGATGCTTTTGCCATCGAGAGCTACACCCGCAGCGCCGCCGCCGCCAAAGCCGGCAAGAAGAAGGATGAAATTGTGCCCGTGAGCATTGAGAGCCGCGGCAAAACCACGGTTATCGAAGACGACGAAGAGTATCTGAAAGTGGATTTCAGCAAACTCCCCGGTCTGAAGCCGGCTTTCATCAAAGAAGGCGGCACCGTGACGGCGGCTAATGCCTCGACCCTTAACGACGGCGCGGCCGCTGTGCTGCTGATGAGCCGCGAGAAAGCCACCGAGCTGGGCCTTACGCCCATCGGCCGCATATTAGGCTTCGCCGATGCCGAGCAGGCCCCGGAGTGGTTCACGACTTCGCCCGCCCTGGCTATTCCGAAGGCGTTGAAAAACGCCGGCAAGACGGCTGCTGATGTGGACTTCTACGAAATCAACGAGGCGTTCTCGGTGGTGAGCCTGGCCAATAACAAGCTGCTGAACC
>JALYUH010000203.1 GCA_030853985.1 Bacteroidota bacterium
GGCGTGCTGCGCCGCTACCTGAACTCGGGCCGCCTGCCCAGCCTGATACTGTGGGGCCCGCCCGGCGTAGGCAAAACCACCCTGGCCCACCTGCTGGCTTCGGAGCTGAAACAGCCGTTTTCAGCCCTCTCCGCCATCAATGCGGGCGTGAAGGACGTGCGCGACGTGATTGAGAAAGCGAAGCGCCAGCGCGGTACGGTGCTCTTTATTGATGAAATCCACCGCTTCAGCAAGGCCCAGCAGGATGCGCTGCTGGGCGCGGTGGAGCACGGCACCGTGACGCTGATTGGCGCCACCACGGAAAACCCGTCGTTCGAAGTTATTCCGGCTTTGCTCTCGCGCTGCCAGGTGTACGTGCTGGAAGCGCTGGGCGCGGATACGCTGCGCGGCCTCGTGCAAAAAGCCCTGACCGAGGACGCGGCGCTGAAACAGAAAAAGGTGGTGCTGAAAGAAGACCACGCCCTGCTGGCCCTAAGCGGCGGCGATGCCCGCAAGCTGCTTAATCTGCTCGAAATTGTGGTGCAGAGCACGCCGCCCGACAAAAAGGGCGTCGTCACCGTCACCGATGCGGTGGTGCAGCAGGTGGCCCAGCGCCCAATGGCGCGCTACGACAAGGGCGGCGAGATGCACTACGACGTGATTTCGGCCTTCATCAAATCCATTCGTGGCTCCGACCCCAACGCTGCGCTTTACTACCTGGCCGTGATGCTGGAAGGCGGCGAGGACGTGAAATTCATCGCCCGCCGCATGCTCATTCTAGCTTCCGAAGACATCGGCAACGCCAACCCCAACGCCCTGATGCTGGCCACCAGCTGCTTTCAGGCCTGCACCGTCATCGGCCTGCCCGAGTCAGATTTAATTCTCTCCCAAACGGTTATCTACCTGGCCACGTCGCCCAAAAGCAATGCGGCCTACCTGGCCATTCGTGCCGCGCAGGCCGAGGTGAAGGCCAACGGCGTGTACCCCGTGCCGGTGGGGCTGCGCAACGCCCCCACGCGCCTGCTCAAGCAGCTCGGCTACGGCCAGGAATACGCCTACTCGCACAACGGCGAGGGCAACTTCGAGGCGCAGGAGTTTCTGCCCGAGGCACTAAGCGGCAAACGCTTCTACGAGCCCGGCCACAACGCCAGCGAGGCCAAGATTCAGGAGCGGCTGCGCGGCTGGTGGGGCGAGAAGTACGGCTATTAAGGGCCGCCCCCGGTTCGACCGGCTTAGACGGCCTGCCCGGTTGATGAGGAGGCCGAAATCATTCGCGCAGTAAGCTGGTTCCCTTCAGGCGTCCTTCGAGCTGGTCTGACCGACAAAACGGCCCAGGCTCGTGCGGAAGCGTTTTGCCGGCTGTAATGCCCGCGCCGCTCCGGCGATAACTCCAGAAACCGCCCGGCCCAACCCCAACGATTCGGCCTCCGGGCCTACATTTACTTTCTCAACCTTTCAACTGCAGTATGCGTCAATTTTTCAAATTCGTGCTGGCCACCATCGTGGGGCTGCTCGCGTTTAGTTTTATCGGTTTTCTGATTCTCGCGGGCATTATCGGGGCGGCGGCCAGCAGCGACGGCAAGAAGGAGGTAGCCGCCAACTCCGTGCTGGAACTCAAGCTGAACGAGCCGCTCACCGAGCGCGGCCGCGGCCGGGAGTTTGGCCCCTTCGGCGGCAGCGGCTCCACCGGCCTCATCGAAATCAAGGAAGCCATCAAGCGCGCCAAAACCGACGGCGACATCAAAGGCATTTTGCTGAACCTGGAGCTGGTGCAGGGCGGCATGGCTTCGCTGGAAGAAGTACGCGACGCACTGCTTGACTTTAAAAAGTCGGGCAAGTTCGTGGTGGCCTACCATGAGGTGAGCTCCGAAAAGAGCTTCTACCTGTCGTCGGTGGCCAATGAGATATACCTGCACCCGCAGGGCACGCTGGAGTTCAACGGTTTGAGCTCGGAGGTGATGTTCTACAAGCGCCTGTTCGACAAGGCCGGCATCGAGCTCTATATCTTCCGGGTGGGCTCGTTCAAAAGCGCCGTGGAGCCGTTTTTCCGCGAAAACTTCTCCGACTCGGCCCGCTTCCAAACGGTGTCGTTCCTCAATTCCATCAATGGCCACATGATTGGGCAGGTGGCCAAGTCGCGCGGCATTGCGCCGGAGCGCCTGAAGGTGATTTCCGACTCGATGCTGGTGCACAACGCCCCCGACGCGCTGCGCCTGCACATGGTCACCAAACTCGGCTATTTTGATGAGGTACAGGATTATATGCGCGGCAAGCTGGGCCTGGCCAAAGACAAAAAGCCCAACCTAGTGAGCCTAAGCGACTACACCGATGGCGATAAGGCCGACGAAAAAGAAGGCAATACCAGCGGCAACCGCATCGCCGTGATTTACGCCGAGGGCGACATTGTAACCGGCAAGGGCTCCGACGATAACATCGGCAGCACCAAGTTTGCCGAAGCCATCCGCAAAGCCCGGCTCGACGACAAAGTGAAGGCCGTGGTGCTGCGCATCAACTCGCCCGGCGGCTCGTCGCTCGCTTCCGACATCATCTACCGCGAAGTGTCACTCACTAAAAAAGTGAAGCCCATTATCGCCAGCATGAGCGACGTGGCGGCCTCGGGCGGCTACTACATTGCCATGGCCTGCGACACCATTGTGGCCCATCCGAATACCATCACAGGCTCGATTGGCGTGTTTGGCGTGCTGCCCAACATCCAGCCGCTACTGGCCGACAAGCTGGGCATCACCGTCGACCGCGTGACGACTGGCAAGTTTTCCGACCTGCCTACCATTACCCGTCCGCTCACCGATTTCGAGAAGCGCACCCTGCAGGGCGAGGTAAACAGCATCTACGCCGACTTCACGAGTAAAGCCGCCCTGGGCCGCCACATGCCCGTCGAGCGCCTGCGCCGCATCGCCTCGGGCCGCGTCTGGAGCGGTATCGAAGCCAAAAACAATGGCCTGGTCGACGTGCTCGGCGACTACCAGGATGCACTGAACATTGCCGCCGCCCGCGCCCACCTCAAGGCCGACGACTACCGAGTGCAGCGCCTGCCGCGCCAACGCTCGTCGTTCGAAGCCCTGCTGGCCCGCTTCGGCGGCGGCGATGAGGCTGAAGTAAAAGCCCGCGCCATCAAGGCCGAGTTGGGGCCGCTCTACCCGGCTTACGCCCAGTACCAGCAACTGCTCCAGATGCGCGGGGTGCAGGCGAAGCTGCCATACTCGCTGGATATCAAGTAACAGTCATAGTAGCTTGCAAACGAAAAGCGCCAGCCGGATTGGGC
>JALYUH010000263.1 GCA_030853985.1 Bacteroidota bacterium
GCCCCAGGCTAAGAAGCACCACGGCCGCGGCGGCCAAGCGCACGGCGGGGCGGTACTGGGGCTGGGCCGGCCGGAGCGGCCGGGGCCGGGTGCGCCGCCGAATTTGCTCCCAGCCCCGCGCCTGCAGCGCTGCCTGCTCGGCCGGACTCAAATCGGGCCGGGGCATGTCGCGGGCCTCGTACCACTGGTCCACCGTCCAGGCTTCGCCTTCGGTGGTGTCGTGGTCGAGGTAGCGCTTTAGTAAATCGGCGAGGTAAGCGGGCTTCATGCGGGGCCGGCCCGAAAGGGGCCTTTCCCGATAAGTCGGCCCACGAGGACTTTACCCTGGTGGGAAGCTTCAATTATTTTCAGTAGCGGGTAAATCCGTGCGCACCACGGCTGCATTTGCCGCCGCAGGCTTAGGACCCCAGTCCCGCCAGCAGCACTAGCCCCAGCAGAAACTCGCGCAGGTAGCCGCGCAGCAGCTTCAGCGAGCGGGCCAGATGATATTCTACGGTTTTGGGCGATACCTGCAGCTGGGCCGCGATTTCGGGCACCGTACGGTGTTCCAGGCGGCTAAGGCGGAACACCTCCTGGGCATGGGCGGGCAGGTGGCGCACCCCGGCATCGAGGGCGGCATGGAGGTCGGCGGCGGCCACGGTTTCCTCGGTGCCGCAGTCCGTAGCGGCGGGCGGCGTGGCGGCGTGGGCTTGGCGCACCAGCCGCGCCCGAATGCTGTCGATGAGCCGGTACTTGAGGGCCGTGAACAGGTAGGGCTTCAGCTGCTGAATATCGGCCGAGTGGCGCTTGTGCCAGAGGGCCACGAACAGGTCCTGCACAATTTCTTCGGCTTCGTGCGGGCAGCCCAGCTTGTGGCCGGCGTGCGCGTGCAACGCATCCCAGTACCGGTCGTAGAGGGTGGCGAAGGCCGCTTCATCGTCCAGCGACAGCGCCCGGAGCAGTGCCGCGTCGTCGCGCGCCGCCAGGAGCGACGGGCGGGCAGGGGGCGAAAGCGAGGGCACGCGCATCGGGGCCGGGTGGGATGAGCCAGCCGCGCCGGAGCGCCGCCGGGAGAAGAAAGGGAGCAGGGCGTAGGGCAACGGCCGAAATCAATGGCCAGTCCGAACACGCCGTCCAATGTACTGTTTATTTGGAACATATTCGTTTTGAATTCTTTCGCCGGCCCATTTTGCGCCGGCTCATTTCCTGCTTATGCAACCCGCCATCCTGCTTCCCGCTGCCAGCTACGAATTCGCCACCATCCAAAAGGTGAGCGGTGCCGGCCCGCCCGTGTCCGCCTCCGACCAGTTGGCCGCCGAGGAGCCGCTCGAAATCCGCGTGGGCTACGAAATCGGTGGCCAGCGCCAGCACCGCACCCTGTCCGTGACCATGCGCACGCCCGGCCACGACGAGGAATTAGCCGCCGGTTTCTTGCTCACCGAAGGTATTATCCAAAGCAAAGCCGACGTGCTCGGCATCATTCCCTGCCCCGATGTGCAGAAGGCCGAGGAAGCCGGCAATGTGGTCCGCGCCGAGCTGGCCGCGCACGTTAACGTTGATTTTAAAGCCATGGAGCGGCATTTCTACACCAGCTCCAGCTGCGGCGTGTGCGGCAAAACCAGCATCGACGCCGTGCGCACCACCTCCTGCCCCGTGCTGCCCGCAGCCGGCCCATACCTGCGCGCCGAAGTAGTGCACCAGCTGCCCGACAAGCTGCGCGCCGCCCAGGCCGGCTTCGAGCAAACCGGCGGGCAGCACGCCTCGGCCCTCTTCACGCCCGAAGGCGAGCTGCTGCTGCTGCGCGAGGACGTGGGCCGCCATAACGCGCTGGACAAAGTAATCGGCGCGGCGCTGCTGGCCGGCTGGCTGCCGCTGCACCAGCACATTCTATTGGTGAGCGGCCGCGTCAGCTTCGAGCTGGTGCAGAAGGCGGCGGCGGCCGGTATCGGGGTGCTGGCCGCCGTGGGCGCGCCGAGCAGCCTCGCCATTCAGGCGGCCGAAAGCTTCGGGATGACGGTGCTAGGCTTCGTGCGCAACGAGCGGTTCAATATCTACAGCCACGGCTGGCGGCTGTTGGGGTGATTTTTTCCCCGCAGAAGGCGCAGAAGTGCCCGCAGAAGGTCGCAGAAGCTTCAGCGTCCTCCGCAGGGAAAACTCCTCCGCTACGTAAACTTGCTTAATACCTATAGTTTGGCAACGCCCGACCCGCGCTCCCGTTTAACTTTCACCCATGAAACTCCGCATCGAAGACGACACCCTGCGCCTGCGCCTCTCCCAGGGTGAGCTGGACGAATTCGCCGAAACCGGCCGCGTCGAAGGAGCCGTGCATTTCGGCCTTAGCCCCGCCCAACGCCTCACCTACGCCCTGGAGCGCGGCTCCGAGCGAGCCCAAACTATGCCCGACGAAGAGCCCGTGCAAATTCATTACGAGCCCGGCGCGCTTACCGTATTAGTGCCCTTTACCCTGGCTAAAACCTGGGTCGAAACCGACCAGAACGGTTTTTCGCACAACCTGCCGCTGGCCGAAAACCAGCACCTACGTATTTTGGTTGAGAAGGACCTGGACTGCCGACATTAAGGAAGTGTTGAGGGTTGAGGTTTGCATGTTGAGGATGCCTGGTTGTTGGCACACAACTCAATTGCTTAAAGCCTGCCCTTCTGAAACGCAACATTCAACATTCAAAACTCAACCCTTCGACTATGGAAGATTCCCCGCAGACCGACCCCAGCAAGGCTGGCAAAACCGAAGAGCAATTGGCTAAGCATGCTCCTACCAGCGGCCAGCGCCCCGACCAGGGCAATGCCCCCGTAGCCGACCACGAAATTCCCACCGCCGACAACCCCACCAAAGCCACGCACGAAGCCAGCGCCCACACGCCGCCCGCCGAAGAGCATATTCCCGCTCCGCCCACCATGGAGGCCAAGTACCTGCACCCCATTCTGGCCCAGCCGCCCGAAGCCCTGACTGGCCTGCGGCTCGAAGGCCGGGAGAAAATCGCGGCTGGCGTCACGGCCGTGGTGAAATCCATGCAGTTTAGCTGGAGCGAGGGCGGCGTGGGGCGCGGCACCAAGGCGCTGCTGGGCCTCAACCAGAAAAACGGTTTCGACTGCTCCAGTTGCGCCTGGCCCGACCCGGATGAGCACCGCTCGGTAGCCGAGTTCTGCGAGAACGGGGCCAAAGCCACTGCTTCCGATGCCGATGACAAGGCCGCTGGCCCCGAATTCTTCGCCCGCCACAGCTTGGCCGAGCTGTCCAAGCTCACCGACCGCGACCAGAACAACACCGGCCGCCTCACGCACCCGCTGGTGAAGCGCCCCGGCGACAACCACTACTCGGCCATCGCCTGGCCCGATGCCTTCGACATCATCGCCAAAGAGCTGAACGCCTGCAAAACGCCCGATGAGGCCGTGTTCTACACCTCGGGCAAAATCCCAAACGAGCCGGCTTTCCTGTTCCAGCTATTCGCCCGCGAGTACGGCACCAACAACCTGCCCGACTGCTCTAACATGTGCCACGAGAGCAGCGGCTCGGCCCTAAGCCCCACCTTGGGCCTGGGCAAAGGCTCGGTCACGCTCAACGACATTCACGAGGCTGAAGTCATCCTCATCATCGGCCAGAACCCGGGCACCAACCACCCGCGCATGCTCTCGGCCCTGCAAATTGCCAAGCGCAACGGGGCCAAAATTATCAGCGTGAACCCGTTGATTGAGGCCGGCCTGAACCACTTCAAGAACCCGCAGGATTTCATGAACCCGCTGCGGGCGCTGGGCGCGCTCATGGGCGACGGCACCCCAATCACCGACGTGTTCTTGCAAGTGCGCGTGGACGGCGACATGGCCCTGCTGCGCGGCATTATGAAGCACCTGTTTGAGGCCGAGGACCTGAACCCCGGCCAGGTGGTGGACCGCAGCTTCGTGGCCGAATTCACCGAAGGCTTCGACTCGTTCGAGCAGAACATTCGCAATACGAGCTGGGCCGAGATTGAGGAAATCAGCGGCATCAGCCGCGCCCAACTGCTGGAAGCGGCCAACATCATCGCCCACAAGCAGAAAATTATTACCTGCTGGGCCATGGGCGTCACGCAGCAGCGCCAGGGCGTGCAGACCATCCAGGAGATTGTGAATCTGCACCTGATGAAGGGCGCCATCGGCAAGCCCGGCGCGGGCACCTGCCCGGTGCGCGGCCACTCCAACGTGCAGGGCGACCGCACCATGGGCATCTGGGAGCGGGTAAAAGGCGAGTTTTTGGACGCGTTGGAGCAGGAATTCAAGTTCAAGGCCCCGCGTGAGGATGGCCTCGACGTAGTAGAGAGCCTCAAGGCCATGCACGCGGGCAAAACCCGGGTGTACTTCAGTCTCGGCGGCAATCTGCTGGCTGCTGGCCCCGACACCGAGTTCATCGCCGAAGCCATGCGCAAGCAGAAGCTGACCGTGTTCGTGGGCACCAAGCTCAACCGCGGCCACCTCACCACCGGCGAAACCAGCCTGCTGCTGCCCACCTTCGCCCACGTCGATATCGATATGCAAAAGGCTGGCCACCAGATGACGAGCTGCGAAAACTCGATGGGCGTGGTAAGCCAGAACAAGGGCATTCTGGTGCCCCTGGCCGGCGACCAGTTGAGCGAAGTGGCCATCATCAGCGGCATGGCCATTGCCACGCTGGGCGACAAAACCACCACCGACTGGGTGGCCATGACCGAGAACTATGACGTGATTCGCAACCACATTGCCCGTGTCATCCCCGGCTTCGAGGATTTCAACAAGAAGCTGCGCGAGCCCGGCGGATTCTACCTGCCCAACGGCCCTCGCGAGCGCAAATTCACGACCAAGGACGGCAAAGCCCACTTCAGCACTACCACGCTGGAGAAGTACGAAGTTGCCCCCGACCAGCTCATTATGATGACCGTGCGCTCGCATGACCAGTTCAACACCACGATTTACGAGTACAATGACCGGTACCGGGGCATTCACAACGAGCGCCGCGTGCTGTTCATGAACCCCGCCGACATGGCCACCCGCGGCATCAAAGCCAAGGACCTCATCGACATCACCAGCCACTTCCAGGGCGAGGAGCGCACCGTGGAGAAGTTCGTGGCCGTGCCCTACGACATCCCCAAAGGCAACGTATCGGCGTACTTCCCCGAGGCCAACCCCTTGGTGCCCATCACCAGCGTGGCCAAGGTGAGCAACACGCCTACCTCGAAATACGTGGTAGTAACCGTGGTGCCCACGGCCGTGAACAACGACAAGCGCATCAAGCAGCGCGAGGCGATGATGGCGTAACCTCACGAGACCCTTCGGGGCAGGCCCCTCTCCCGCGGAGAGGGGAGCCTAGCAACTAACAACGAAAAGGCCCCGATTCAAGAATGAGTCGGGGCCTTTTCGTTGTTACGAAAAATTACTAGAGGCGATGTTGTAGCTCCCCTCTTCGCAGGAGAGGGGCCTGCCCTGAAGGGTCTCGTGAGATTACGCCGGCTCGCCAGTCTTCTCCAAATCAAACAATTCGCCCAGCAGTTCTACCAAGTGCCCGCCGTCGTCGCGCTTGCAGGCGGCTTTGAGTTGGAGCACATGCTGCTTGAGAATTTTCTGCATCAGCGAGCGGGTGGCTTCGTCGAGCAGCTTGCTTTCGGCGGGGGTGGCTTTTTTCTGGTAGCGGTCCATTTCTTCCTGGCGCAGGTGCTCCAGGCTAGCTTTCATCTTCTGGATGAGGGGCGACACCAGCATTTCCTTGCTCCATTCCTGCAGGCCGGCAATACTTTCGGCGATGATGGCGCGCACCTGCGGTACGGCGGCCAGGCGGGTTTGCAGCGCGGCTGAAGCCTTGCTCTGGATGGCGTCGATGTTGTAGACGAGCACGCCGGGCACCTGCTCCACATCGGCGGCGATGCTGCGGGGCACGCTCAGGTCAATCAGAAACTTGAAGCTGAGCACGTCGAGGTTTTCGGCCAGCTCTTTGGTGAAGAACGGCTCGGCGCGGTTGATGGAGGAAATTACCACGTCGGCTTCTTTCAAGGCGGGCACGAGGTCTTCAAACTCCACAATGCGCATATTGCACTCGGCGGCCAGGGCCTCGGCCTTAGCGCGGGTGCGGTTGCAGAGCGTGACTTCGCCAAAGGCCTTGCTGGCGGCCAGGTGGCGGCACACATCGGCCCCGATTTCGCCCAGGCCCACCACCAATACTTTGGGGTTGGCCACATCAGCGGTCAGCTCTTCCACCAGTTCCAGGGCGGCGTAGCTCACCGAAGCGGCTCCGTCGCGGAAGCTGGTTTCGGTCTGGACGCGCTTGTTGGTGAAGAAAATGGTGTGCAGCAGGCGGTGCAGAAACGGGCCGGCCACATCGGCATCGGCCGACCACTGGTAGGCCGTTTTCACCTGGTTGCTGATTTGCATATCGCCCACTACCTGGGCATCGAGGCCCATGGCCACTTCGAACAAGTGCTGCACGGCCACGTCGGCGTCGGCCAGTAGGTCGAAATAGGGCAGGAACTGGCCGATGTCGGCGCGGGCTTTGAGGTCGCCGAGGGCGAGGATGATTTCGCGGCTGCGGTCGTCTTCGGCGGCGTAATAAACTTCGGTGCGGTTGCAGGTGCTTAGCACGAGTAGGTCGGTCAGGCCCAGTTCATTGTGTAGCGTATTCAGGAAGCGGCGGCAGGCGGCCTCATCCAGCGAAAGCAGCTCGCGGATGGCGAGCGGGGCTTTCTTGAAGGATAGGCTAACGGCCTTGAACGGATGGGACATAGACGGAATCGACACGAAATCGGACTACAAAATTACGGCGGGATTTCGGTAGGTCATTATAACAGCCAAGGCATAAGTCCGGTTCGGGCGGAAAGTTGACGAATATCAGGCTACCGAACGCCCTGAGTAGCCCTTGCGCACTCCACCCGAGCCGCACCTGACAAAAATCAGGCGGCGAAGCCAACGCCGCAGCGTAAAAGCGGGCCCGCCACGCCCAAAGCCGCCGTACGGAGCCGCGTACCTTTGCAG
>JALYUH010000505.1 GCA_030853985.1 Bacteroidota bacterium
CCGAGCGCGAGTTCGACGGGGCCAAGCTGCGCCACAAGCTGGAAACCAGCTCGATGCTGGCCGGCCTCATCCGCCAGGGCATGAAGCTGGAAGACTTCGAGTGGTACCTCGGCTTCCACGAAGAGCACGATGTGCAGCTGCACTCGGGTGCCGGCGTGGGCATGGCCCGCGTGGCCCAGTTCATCCTCGGCCAGACGGACATCCGCGAGTGTGTGCCCTTCCTGATTAACCGCGACAACGTAATTTAAGGAGTTGCTAAGCCGGTTCGCCGGCCGAATGTCACCCGCACTTAGGCGATTCTAAGTGCGGGTGATAATTCGTTTCCATTACTGATGCACTACGTATGAAACTCGGAGCCATAACCTTACAGAATGCGGTGTGCCTAGCGGCGGCGCCGTGGGAACTCGACGGCGAGGGCTACGAGCAGCTGGGCGCTATTTTCACCAAAACCGTGACCATGGAGCCCCGCCCCGGCTTGCCTGGAGATGACGGCATCCTGCAGGTGGCCGACCAGACCCTGCTCAACCGCACCGACCTGCGCACCGAGGGGGCCGAGCTACTGGTGCAGGAGCACCTGCCGCGCCTGCGCCGTTTCGGCGTGCCGGTAATTGTGAGCATCACCGCGCCGGGCGTGCCGGGCTTTCGCAAGATTGCGCGCTACCTGCAACGGGAGCTGGGCGAGCAGTTGGCCGGGCTGGAGGTGTACATCACGGTGCCACCCGGCGGCGCGGGAGCCGATGTAACGGCTCGCTTCGTGCGCGAAGCCACCGAGGCCGTGCGCACCGAGCTGCGCGACGAGGCGGCCGTGATTGTGAAGCTGCCGCCGTGGCCCGACCACATTCGGGGCCTGGCCTTAGGCGCGCAGGAGGGCGGGGCTACCGCCCTAGCCGCCACCAACACCCTGAAAGTGTTGCACCTGCCCACCGACCGCGCCGCCGCGCCGCTGGTGGGCGGCCTCTCGGGCGAGGCGTTGCGGCCGCTGGCCCAGCGCTGCGTATGGGAGTTGGCCAGTGACGAGAAACTGACGCTGCCCATCTTCGGCACGGGCGGCATTTTCACGCTGCGCGACGTGCAGGACTACCTGCGTGTGGGTGCGCAGGCCGTGCAGGTGGCCAGCGGCGAATGGCTGTCGCCGGGCCTCGCGGCGCGGTTGGCGGCCGAGGTGGCGCACGCGGCACTGCCCACGAACTAGCCGGCGCGGAGTGGTGCCGGTTTGGCCGGCGGCCGCTACCTTGTTTGCCTCATTCACTCCCATTATTCCCACCCAACCCACTCCCATGGAAAAGCTCATTGCCCGCGTTCAAGCTGCCAATTCCCTGCTCTGCGTCGGCCTCGACCCGACCGGCGACGATGCCACCGTGGCCCGCCGCCTGCGCGAAGTCATTGCCGAAGCCGCGCCCTACGCGGCCGCTTTTAAACCCAACCTCGCTTTCTTTTTGAGTCGGGAAAATGGCGTGGCCTTGCTCCAGCAAACCGTGCGCGATATCCCAAATGATATTCCGGTGATTCTGGACGGTAAATTCGGCGACATTGCCAACACCGCCGAGCAGTATGCCCGCTTCGCCTACGACATCGTGGGGGCCGACGGCGTAACCGTGAACCCTTACATGGGCGACGATACCATCCGGCCCTTCGCCCGGCCCGGCAAAATCGTTTTTTCATTGGCCAAAACCTCCAACAAGCCCCAGCACGGCCTCCAGGATGCGGCTATGACGCGCGGCGGCTCCATCAGCGACTGGGCCGCCCGCCTAGCCTAGCTCATGGACGAGGAAATATCCGATTCGACCGTGGGCCTAGTGGTGGGCGCCACCGAGCCGGCCACCGTGGCCAAGCTGCGCGCCGCCTGCCCCGAGCAGTGGTTTCTGGTGCCGGGCATCGGCGTGCAGGGTGGCGACCTCTCGGCCACGCTGCGAGCAGGCTTACGTCAAGACGGCAGCGGCCTGCTAATAAACTCCTCGCGGGGAATCTGGCAGGCGAAGGACGCCGGAGCCGCCGCCCGAGAGCTGCAGGAACAAATCAACGAATTCCGGGCCGTAACGAGCCCAGCCCATGCCTAACCCAGAAAGCCGCTGCACCGCGGCTTTTTGCTTTTTTGCCAAAGATGACCGACCAATTTTACACCTCGTCCATCACTGCTTTTGATGCGGCCACGCTGGAGCACTTGCTGCGGCAGGAGGATGCCCTGTTGCGTGGGCACTTCCGGCTCTCGTCGGGCCTGCACTCGGATACGTACGTGCAATGCGCCCGCTTCCTGCGCCGGCCCGATTTGGCGGCCCCCGCCGCGGCCGCCCTGGCGGTTCAGCTGGAAGCCGCGGGCTTGAAACCCGATGTGGTGGTAGGCCCGGCAATGGGCGGCGTGGTGATTGGCTACGAGCTGGCCCGGCAGCTGCGCGTGCCCGGCATCTTCACCGAGCGCGACGCCGAGGGGCAAATGACCCTGCGGCGCGGCTTCACCATCGAGCCCGGCGAAAAAGTTGTTATCGCCGAAGACGTGGTGACGACCGGCAAAAGCACCCTGGAAGTAGCGAAGGTGCTGCGCGAAATGGGCGCCGAAGTGCTGGCCGTGGCTTCGTTGATTGACCGCACGGGTGGAAAAGGCGGGCTGGATTTCCCGCACTTTGCGCTTTTACAGGTGCAGGCAGCGACCTTTGCTCCCGAGAGCTGCCCCTTGTGCGCCGCCGGCGTGCCGGTGGTGAAGCCCGGCAGCCGGCCGGAAAAAGCGTTTTGAGGCTGTTGAGTTCAGCTCTGGTCTGAACGTTTTGTTGCGCTTGCCGGAGCGGCTGCCGCTTCGTTGTGATAGTAAATAATTAGTTGTGCGATAGGGCTGCTGCGGCAAGCCCGGCACGACGTTCCGATATTATTGATGTCCGATAACACCCCCAACACCACCCACACCATCCAGCTCACGCTGAAACCCGGCCAGCACGACGGCGACGGCCAGCGCGTGGCCGAAGCCGCTGCCCGCCACCTCGGCCTGGCCACCGGCCGCGTGCGCAGCGCCGCCCTCTACACGGTGCGCTACCCGCTCACCGAAACCCAATTAGCGAACTTTGCCACCCGCTGCCTCGCCGACCCGGTGCTGCACGACGTGCGCCTGAACGAGCTGGCCGCCGCGCCCGGCTTCGCCACCTATATCCTCGTCGCCCGCCGCCCTGGCGTGACCGACGACGAAGGCACTTCCGCCCAAAACGCCCTCGCCGATATCCTGAACGAGCCGCTGGACGTGCACACCCAGCACATCTTCAGCAAGAAGCTCTACTTGCTCGAAAACGACCTATCCGAAATCGACCTGCGCCGCATCGCCGAGGAGCTGCTCGGCAACAAGCTCATCAACTGGCTGGAAGTGGGCCGTGTAGCCGATGGCATCCGCGACTACACGCCGCGCCCCGGCGGTGGGGCTGAAGCCATTACCGAAGTCATTTCGCTCACCGGCCGCACCGATGAGGAGTTGGTGCAGCTTTCGAAGGCGAACATCTACGCGCTGAACCTGGAGGAGATGCGGGCTGTACGCGACTACTTCGCCGCCGCCGAAACGCAGGCCGAGCGGAAAGCCGCCGGCCTGCCCGCCGACCCCACGGATTGCGAGCTGGAAATCATCGCCCAAACGTGGTCGGAGCACTGCAAGCACAAGGAATTCGCGGCTCTCATCAACTACAAAGACCTGGCAACCGGTGAGGAAAAGCAGGTCGATTCCCTCTTCAAAACTTACATCAAAGACGCCACTTCGGAAGTGGACCGCCAGTTGCGCGCCAATGGCAACGACTGGCTGGTGAAGGTGTTTTCGGACAACGCCGGCGCGGTGCGCATCAACCCTGATTCACTGTTTGTCTGGAAGGTGGAAACGCACAACTCGCCCTCGGCCATCGACCCGTACGGCGGGGCCATCACGGGCATTCTGGGCAACAACCGTGACCCGTTGGCCACCGGCATCGGGGGGGCGCGGCTGCTGTTCAACACCAACGTGCTGTGCTTCGGCAACCCGGAGTATGACGGACCGCTGCTGACCGGGCAGCTGCACCCGCGCCGCATTCTGGAAGGTGTGCGCAAGGGCATTGAGGACGGCGGCAACAAGTCGGGCGTGCCGACCGTGAACGGCGCGATTGTGTTCGACGACCGGTACGCCGGCAAGCCGCTGGTGTACTGCGGCACCGGCGCGGTGATGCCCATGCAGTTTGCCGGGCTGGATTCGTGGGAAAAGAAGATTGATGCCGGCGACCGCATCATTATGGCCGGCGGCCGGGTAGGTAAGGATGGCATCCACGGCGCAACTTTTTCTTCTATTGAATTAGACGAATCGGCTCCGGCTACGGCCGTGCAAATCGGCTCGCCCATCACCCAGAAGCTGGCAATGGACTTCCTGCTGCTGGCGGCCCGTCGGGGCCTGCTGAAATGCAGTACCGACAACGGCGCGGGCGGCCTGTCGTCGTCCGTGGGCGAGCTGGCCGGCATCTCGGGCGGCGCGGTGGTGGAGCTGGAAAAGGTGCCGCTGAAGTACCCTGGCCTGCGGCCCTGGGAGATTTTCGTGAGCGAGTCGCAGGAGCGGTTTACGCTGGTGGTGGAGCCCGGTAAAATGGCCGAAATTACGGCGCTGGGCCAGGAAATGGAAGTGGAGTTGACCGATATCGGCTACTTTACCGCCGATGGTTTCCTGGACGTGCGCTTCGACGGCGCGCCGGTGGCCCGCCTCAACATGCACTTTCTGCACGAGGGCGTGCCGCGCAAAATCCTGGAAGCGGAGTGGACTAAGCCCGCCGCTGCTGAGCCGGGAATTCCAGCCGCTACGGACTATACCGAGACGTTGACGCAGCTGCTGGGCTCGCTCAATATCTGCTCGCGCGAGTCGGTTATTCGCCAGTACGACCATGAGGTGAAAGGTCGCACGATTGTGAAGCCTTTGATGGGCGCAACCGGCCAGGCCCCGCAGGATGCGGCCGTGGTGCGCTTCAACTTTGAGAGCTGGGAAGGCGTGGCCGTGAGCAACAGCATCATCCCGCGCTACGGCGATTTGGATGCCTACCATATGTCGGCCGGCTCGTTTGACGAGGCCGTGCGCCAGATTATCGCGGTAGGAGGGAAGCTCCCGAACCTGACGCCGGGCGACGGGATTTTCTGGTCGGTGAACGACAACTTCTGCGTGCCCGATTCGGTGTACGACCCCGTCAGCAACCCCGATGGCAAGCAGAAGCTGGCCAAGCTGGTGCGCATGTGCGAAGCCCTGCGTGATGCCACTGCCGCCTACTGCATCCCGCTCACCAGCGGCAAGGACTCGATGAAAAACGACTTCAAGGCCGATGGCGTGAAGATTTCGGTGCCCCCCACCGTGCTTTACTCGATGACGGCCAAGATGGAAGACGTGCGCCGCGCCATCACCTCTGATTTCAAGGAGGCTGGCGACGTCATCTACTTGCTCGGCGAAACCTACGACGAGCTGGGCGGCTCCGAATTCTACGCCCTGCACGGCCAGCTGGGGGCCAATGTGCCGAAGGTTGATTTTACTCGGGCCAAGGCGCTCTACGTCCTCATCGGCCAGGCCAATGACCGAAGTC
>JALYUH010000363.1 GCA_030853985.1 Bacteroidota bacterium
GTCCTGAACCGCAACGACGAGCGCTACCGGGTGGTGGGCGTGCTGGCCCACTTCCGCCCCGATGGCGACCTGGCCGCGCCCCGCCCCGCCATTCTGCTGCGCGTGAGCCCGCAGGACACCGCCCTGAACGAGGCCAACGTGCTGCTGGTGCGAGTACGCCCCGGTGCCGGGGCCGCTCTGGAGCGCCGCATGACCACCGAACTGCTGGCCATTGCCAAGGGCTGGAGCTTCAGCGTTTCGGCCCTGCCCGAGCAGCGCGCCGTCCAATTCAAGCGCCTGCTCACGCCGCTGGTGGCGCTGGTGCTGGTCTGCGTGTTTCTGATTGTGAACGTGGCGATGGGCTTGTTCGGGGTGCTCTGGCAGACCATCAACCAGCGCCGGGGCGAGATTGGGCTGCGCCGGGCCATTGGGGCCAGCGCGGGCCGCATCAGCGGGCAGGTGGTGGGCGAAGTGCTGGTCGTAACCACGTTTGGGCTACTGCTGGGGCTGCTAGTGGCAGCGCAGTTTCCGTTGCTGGGCGTGATGGACATCCGCCCTGACGTGTATGTGCAGGCCATGCTGCTGGCCACGGGCCTGATTTACGTGCTCACCACCGTGTGCGCCCTGTACCCCAGCCGGCTGGCGGCGGGCATCCATCCGGCGGTGGCGCTGCGCGAGGAGTAGGGGCGGGGCTGGAGCGAGGGCTTCAGTCAACAACCAACATCAACTGGTCATGCTAGGCGCAGTCGAAGCATCGCTACCGCAGTAGTAATGCAACCGAAGCAACGAAGCGGTAGAGATGCTTCGACAAGCTCAGCATGAAGTTCCTTTTATCGTTCTAATCCATGCTCCTCAACCACCTGAAAATGGCCTGGAAGGTCCTGCGGCGGCGCAGGTTCTTCACGCTGCTCAGCCTCGTCGGCATCGGGGCCACGCTCATGAGCCTGCTCGTGGCCGTGGCACTGTACGATGCCGCCGCCGGCCCGCATCCGCCCGAAACCCACCCCGACCGCCTGCTCACCTCCACCATGATGACGATGGACATGGGCGGCGGCCCCATGCACACGCGCCCCAGCCAGTGGCTGTTGAGCAAGGCGTTGGGCCCCGTGCGCGCCCAGGCCGCGGTGGGCATTGCCAGCGTCGACCCACTGCCGGTGGTGGCCTACGTGCAGGGCCACAAGCTGCCGCTGAACGTGAAAGCGGCCGATGCCGGCTTCTGGCGGGTACTCAACTTTCGGTTTCTGGAAGGCGGGCCGTACGTGGCCGGGCAGCGGGGCGCGGGCCGGCCGGCCGTCATCAGCGAGCGTACGGCGCGGGTGTATTTCGGCCGGGCGCGGGGCGTGGTGGGCCGCACGCTCGTCATCGACCAGAAAAACTACCGCGTGCTGGGCGTGGTAGAAGACGTGCCCGCCGTGCGCTTCCACGCCTACGCCGACGTGTGGGTGCCCTTCGACCCCGGCGCGATGGATATGCAGGCCGACAACCCCTTCGGCAGCTCCGAAGCCCTGGTGCTGGCTCCCAGCCCGGCCGCGCTGCCGGCCGTGGCGGCGGCCTTTCAGAAGGGCCTGGCCACGGTGCCCGTGGACAAAGGCATGACCGTGGAAATGAAGCTGCAGCCCTTTGCCGAGTCGGTGGCCGGGCACGTGCTGGCCCAGTACAACTGGACCACGAACCCCGCCCGCCTTTTCCGGTGGCTAAGCGCGGTGGCCGTGGCGCTGCTGCTGCTGCTGCCCGCCCTCAACCTGGTGACCATGAACGTGAGCCGCCTGCGCGAGCGCGCCGCCGAAATTGGCGTGCGCAAGGCCTTCGGGGCCACGGCGGGGGCGCTGGCGGGTCAGTTTCTGGTCGAGACGCTGGTGCTCACGCTGCTGGGCGGCGTGGTGGGGCTGGCGCTGGCCACCGCGCTGCTGCACGGGCTGGGCGGGCGCTACCTGGCCGCCTACGGCCGCATCGAGCCCAACCTGGCGGTGTTCGGCTGGGCGCTGCTGGGCAGCCTGGTGTTCGGGCTGCTCTCGGGGGCGTACCCGGCGTGGCGCATGGCCCGCCTGCCGGCCGTGGAGGCGCTGCGCACCGCGCCGGGGTAATGTAGCGCGGATTTTTAGTCCGCGAACGAACCGCACGAATAACCATTCAACTACCCTCCACTCGCGGACTAAAAGTCCGCGCTACTTCCGATGTTCAACCACCTGCTCACCCTTATCTGGAACCGCAAGCGGGCCAATGCACTACTCATGGCCGAGCTGTTTTTGTCGTTCATCGTGCTGTTTGGGCTGGGCAGCCTGGTGGCAGTCGTGACGCTGGCCATGCGCCAGCCGCCGGGCTTCGCCTACGCCGACGTGTGGGAGCTGCGCCTCACGACCAACAACGACCGCACGCCCCAAAACCCCACCCTGCGCCGCCTGCTGGCCCAGCTGCGGGCCACGCCGGGCGTGGTCGACGTGAGCCTGGCCGCGTTCGGCACGCCGTTTTCGGGCTACATCATGAGTAGCAACATTCGGGTTGAAAATGGCCCGCCCGTGAGCGGGGCCGAAGTGCAGACCGACGACCATTTTGCCCCGCTGCTGCACCTGGAGCTGCTGGAGGGCCGCTGGTTCGATAGCCGCGACGATGCCGGCAAGCTGCCGCCCATCATCATCAACCGCGAGCTGCGGCAGGCGCTGTTTGGCACCGGCCCGGCGCTGGGCCGGATGGTGCGCTCCAGCCATTCTTCGAACCCGAAGGAGCTGAGCGAGGGGCGCGTGGTGGGCGTCACCGGCTCGTACCGGCCCGGCGGCGACCTGGGCGCGCCCGTGCCGGCCGTGTTCGTGCGCGCCGTGCTGCCCGATAGCGCCGCGGGCATGACCATGTTTTCGCACACGCTGCTGGTGCGGGTGCGGCCCGGCAGCGGCGCGGTGCTGGAGGAGCAGCTAGTGCGCACGGTGGCGGCCATCACCAAAACCTGGAGCACCAGTGCGATTGCCCTGCCCGACAGCCGCGCCGCCGGCCTTGCCACGGCCCTCGCGCCCATCTGGGCCGTGGGGTTGGTGTGCGCTTTTTTGCTGCTGAACGTGGCGCTGGGACTGTTTGGGGCCTTGTGGCAGGCCATTGGCCAGCGCCGGGCCGAGATTGGGCTGCGCCGCGCCGTGGGGGCCACCGGGCCGGGCATCAGCTGGCAGTTCGTGGCCGAAACCCTGCTGCTGACCACGCTGGCCGTGGTGCCCGGGCTGCTGCTGGCGGCGCAGTTTCCGCTGCTGGGCGTGTTTGGGCAGCCGCCGGCCGTGTACGCGGTGGGCGTGGGCGTGGCCCTGGTGCTGGTGTACGGGTTCGCGGTGCTGTGCGCGGTGCAGCCGAGTTGGCTGGCGGCGGGCATCCGGCCGGCGGTGGCGCTGCGCGAGGAGTGATGGGGTAGAACATTCGTCCTCTTGCGCAGATGCCGACAGCCAACTACAAAGGTGAGCCGGAATTCTGACGTGCCGCCCGCAATTCAGCAACGCGTCCCTTTTTGATGTATTTCTTTCTTGATTAAAAAATTTATGAGAGCTTCACTGCTTGTTTTTTGCCTCGTTGTTTTTCATGTGTTCCACTCTTCTGGGCAAACGGTTAGTCCCAATTACAGGCTGGCCGGGTTGATTGACAGTTTGTATGCAGCGGACCAAAGCACGGTCAGAATTAAACCTGCCGACAGTGCCGCCGCTGCTTACCAACGGGTAATAAGAACAAATTTTCCGGCCGTTAAAAAAATCCTGGCTGCCTATGGGTACCCCACCTACACGCTGGTAGGCCAGGAAAGCGCCAAACACTATTTCTTACTGGTGCAACACAGTGATTTTGATTTGAAATTCCAGCAGCAGGTATTGAAAATGATGCGGCGGGAAGTCACCAATAAAAATGCTTCCGGACAACAGTACGCGGCGCTCATCGACAGAATTGCGACCAACCAAGGCAAGCCGCAGGTGTATGGAACCCAAGTGCTAATGAGTGGAAATACCAAAGTGAAACCCTGCATTGCGCCCAATAAATTGGATAGTCGACGAAAATCGGTGGGCCTGGAGCCAATTGAAGAGTACTTAAAAAAATGTAATGCGTTTTTTTATGAGACGAAACAAAAAGAAAGCAAAGCCCCTGTGAATAACTGACGCAGCGTAACCTGGGCTGCGCTGCCTCGCGGCGCAGGCGTATCAGCGCGAGGCTGATGCACAATTAGACGGCCAATTAACAAGTCGTTTTAGTGAGCCTCCCAACATGCTCCACGCAAACGCCCCCGCGCCCGTAACGAACCGCTACCTTGCCCGGTACCCCCCCAGGCAACCCAACCCCGGCCCGCGGCATCTGCCGCTTCGGAACCAACTGCTTTTCTCCCCTTTTTTCTGTTTCAATCATGAAAAACTTTCCCGCCACCGCCTTTTTCTGCCTCCTGAGCACGGGCACTGCCTTCGCCCAAACCGCGCCCCAGGTGCGTAGCGTGGCCAGCTTCCACGCCGTGGAGGTGAGCAACGGCATCGAGCTGCGCCTCACGCCCGGCACCAGCCAGCGCGTGGCAGCCAGCGCCGACGAGGCCGACCAGCTGGCCCGCCTCAAAACCGAAGTGCGCGATGGCGTGCTCAAAATCAGCTACGACCGGGAGTTGAGCGAGTCGATGGGCTTCAGCAAAACCCGCCACCTGCGCGTGGACGTCACCGCTACCACCCTTGATGCCCTGCACGCCAGCAGCGGTGCCCGGGCCGAAGTGCTGGGGGCCTTCACCACCCAGAAACTCGATGTGGAAGTGTCGTCGGGCGCTACGCTCAGGGCCAATTTCAGCAGCACCGATATGCGCGCCCAGGTGAGCAGCGGCGGCGTGGCCACGCTGGCCGGCACTGCCCAGCGCCTCGAAGTGGGCGCCAGCAGCGGCGGCGTGTTCAAGGGCGACGGCCTGCTGGCCCGCGCCTGCGACGCCTCGGCTAGCAGCGGCGGCAACGTGGCCGTGGCCGTGCAGGAAACCCTCACTGCCAACGCCAGTAGCGGAGGCGATGTGCGCTACTCCGGTTCGCCTCGCGTGAGCAAGCACACCAGCAGTGGCGGCAGCGTGAAGGGTCGGTAGAATGACGCCATCAAAATGTCGCGTCATGCAGAGGGCCGCGCAGCATATTTACCGTCGCCACTAACTAAAACGATAAGATTAGCAGCGGCGGGCAATATGCTGCGCTCGGTATCAC
>JALYUH010000375.1 GCA_030853985.1 Bacteroidota bacterium
GGTTATCGGTGTAGCCGAAGCTCTGCAAATCCTGAATATAAGCGAGGTCAGCCCCGGCGCAAAACACGTCGCCGGCGGCGCGCAACACGATGACTTTCACGGCTTCATCATTTTCGGCAAACTCGAAAGCCTGTTTCAACTCGGTGACCACGTCGGCGTTCAGCGCATTGCGCTTGTCGGGGCGGTTGAGGGTGATGTAGCCAATGCGGTCCTGAGCATCATACTGAATGTAGCGGAGGGCTTCGAGTTCGGGCGTAAGGAGGTTTTCCATGAGGGGCGGGGAACGGCGCGGATGGATGGTTGTGGCTAATGATGCCGCCGGACGAGCAATGGTGGCAGGCATTATGGTAATTAACGCAAAAAACTTTCGGATGGACTGCCTGGCTTGCCCAAACCCCCGGCTGGACCGCCAAAACCTACTGGCAACCAGCTCGTTGGGCATTAAAAGCTTACCGCACGGTCCAGACGAATGCGCCTTGCGCCGTCACGTCCCAGGTGCGAAAGCCCTGGGCGCGCAACAGCGAATCCTGCCGGGCCACGTACCAGATTTTGCAAGAGGAGTCGAACACCACCCGCGCCTGCGGGCCGAACACGGCCGCCACGGTTTCGGGTTTTACGCGAGCATTGCGGCGCAGCACCAGTACGTCGACCGGCGTGGGCTGGGTGGCGGCCGAAATGCGGTTGGCCACGAAGGCCACGCGCAGGCCGCGCCAGCGGGCCAGCACCACGGGGCCGGGCCGGAAGTACAGGTGCTCGTTGGCGCTGTCGGGGTCGGGCAGGCGCTGCACGGGCACAGTAGTGCCGCGCCAGCCCACGCGGTAGGCCGTGCGCCGGGCCGCCCGCCGGATGATGCCCGGCAGCAGGCGGTAGGTGCGCTCGGTTTCGGTGAGGGGCAGCGAGTCGGGCGTGACGAACTCGGCCGCCGCGCCCTGCCAGAAGCCGACCGCCGAGCGGCGCGGAATGCTGTACACGATGAATTCCTCGGTAGGGGCCACGGCGCGGGCTTCGGCCACGCGGCTGCCGGCGTAAGCCAGTAGCAGCAGCGCCAGGCCGCGCAGCCAGCCCAGGCGGCGGGTGCTGAGCCAGGCCAAGCCGGCGGCAATCATGCCGAAGAGCAGGGCCGTTTGCAGGGCCGATACGTGGATGTCGCCCACGACCCAGCCAGCAAAGTAGCGGCTAATCAGGAAGATGTATTCATTGAATGCCCACACCATCCATTCGAATAGTTGGGCGATGGCGCGGGGCAGTAAGTCGAGCCACCAGGCCGCGCCGGCGGGCAGCAGCAGGCTAATTGCGGCGGTTATTCCTTTCACCGCCAGCAGCGCCATCCCCACGTACACGGCCCCGCTCGAAATGGGCACGGCCACGAGATTGGAGAACAAAAAGCTGAACGGGAACTGGTGGAAATAATACAGCCCCAGCCCAAACGTGGCCACCTGCGCGGCCAGCGATAACGCCACCGCCTGCCATACCTTATCGAGCGACCAGCCGCCGGCCTTCCACAGCCACTGCACGGCTTTGGGCTGCCAGGGCCGGCGGCGGGCGTAGAAATACGCTTCCACATCGACCCAGCCAGCAATGCGCGGCTGCACGTACACGATGCTGAGCACCGCCAGAAACGAGAGCTGAAAGCCCACGTCGGCCACCAGAAACGGGTTCCAGACCAGCAGCAGAAACGCCGCCACGCCCAGCGTGTTGAAGATGGAATCCTGCCGGCCCAGCGCCCGGCCGATGATGATAACCGTGAACATGACCGTGGCCCGCAGTACTGAGGCCGACAGCCCGGTGAGAAACGCGTAGCTCCAGATGACGCCCAAACCCACCAGCGACGACCACAGCAAAAAGCCCTTCACCCGCCCAAACAGCTTGCGCAGCACCCACGACATGGCCGCGAATAACAGGCCCACCTGCAAGCCGCTCACGGCCATGATGTGCGTGGTACCGGTGGCCGTGTAGGCTTGCTTGGTGGCCAAATCAACATCGTCTTTAATCCCCAGCACCAGTGCCGAGGCAATGGCGTACTCGCGTTTGGCCTTGATGTAGTGCCGGAAAACGCCGTCGAGTTGCGTGGCGGCCCGCAGGCTAATGGCTACCAGCGGGTTAGGCGGAGCCAGGCCCAGCACCCGGTACTGGTCGAGGTGAACGTACTGCTGGTGATACACTTGCCGGTACTCCAGGTAGCGGGCGTAGTCGAACTCGCCGGGGTTGAGCGGGGCTTTGCTGGGGTCGGGGTGGCCGGCAATGAGCCAGACCTCGCCGTACTGCGGCTGCGCGATGCCCGCCACCCGGGGCAGCGACACCCGCACGCCGCCGGTGGCGCGCCGCCAGCGCCCGGCCACGCGTACGGCCCGCACCCGCAGCGTGGTGG
>JALYUH010000385.1 GCA_030853985.1 Bacteroidota bacterium
CCCCCAGACCCTCCTACCCTCACCCCCTAAAAGCTAAAGTGGGGTGGCCCACCAGCCGGCCTCGTTGCTTTGGATGGCCACCCCGCCGGCGTTGTGGTAATACTCTTCCACGCACTCCCGGAAGCCTTCGTTTTGGGTGCTGGCGAAGCAAACGGCGTGGTCGGCCGCCGGCAGCGGGCCGGTGTGCACCGTAAATACGCTGCCGCGCTCGGCCTTGGTGATGATGAGGTAGCTTTCCCCGTTCAGCTTGTTGAGGGTGGCATTGAAAGTGGCGTCATAAGCCTTATCGGGCGTTACCACGGCGCGCAGAGCGGCGTTGGTGGCCGGATGCTGCATAATGCCCGCCTGGCCATTCTTATCGCAGCCAGCTAAGGCCAGCAGGCCGGGAATCAAAGCAATTGTGAGGCAGCGAGTAGCGAAACGTTTCATGGCAAGGAGGAATAGCGAGTAACTGATTTCGAGCCTTTTACGGCTGCCGCAGCCCCTTCGGACCAACGGCAGAACTGGATTCAGGCACAAGATAATTCCTTTTGACCGATAGAGTGCTGAAATTTCTAAAAAATTCCATATCAGCCGGTTGTCTTCCCAGCCTGTGGCGGGGCTACTGCGCGGTTTCCTCGTCGGCCGGGGCCGCGATGCGAGCCTTCAAATAGCCCACCAGCACTTCCAGACCGCGCTCGAAATGGCGGTTGTTGGGAATCACAATGTCGGCGTAGTGCTTGTAGGGCGCGATAAACTGCTCATAAGTAGGTGCTACGTGGTGCGTGTAGCGGTACAGCACGTCGGCCAGGTCGTAGCCGCGCTCGTCGCGGTCGCGGATGATGCGGCGGTGCAGCTTCACGTGCTCCTGGGCATCGATGTACACTTTCAGGTTGAGCAGCTTGGCGATTTCCTCGAAGTGGAACACGAAAATGCCCTCCACCACCACAATGGGCGCGGGCCGAAACACGAGCTCCTTGGGCGTCACGGCCGCGTTGTTGAAGGTATATTCCTTGCGCCGCACCTCGTGGCCCTGGCTGATGCTGAGCACGTCGGCGGCATACGCCGCCGCGTCGATGCTGGCGGGCAGGTCGAAATTTTCGACCCCCTGGTCGTCGCGCAGCTGCTTTTCGCGCGGGTGGTAGTAGTTATCCTGCGAGATGAGGCAAATCTGCTCTTCCGGAAAAGCTTCCAGCAGCCGGCGCAGGAAGGTGGTTTTGCCCGAAGCGCTGCCGCCGGTAATGCCAATTAAGTAGGGAGTCTGCATAACGGGCAAAGGTAGGACGCTTCGCGTAAGGAAGAAATAATAACGGCTGCTGCGCCCTGTGGGGTTGGCGCGCGTCTTCGACGCGTGCCGCGTGGCTGCGCGCCTGGGGCTCGGGCATTGCGGCCTTTCGCAATCGCCACCACAACCCGCGCCCCAGGCTCGAACCCCGTCAGCCCGCGTCGCAGACGCGCGCTAGCCCGGCAGGGTGTAACCGCCGTTAATAATGAAGCATGAAGCATTGGAAATGCAACAGGTAGTGCCGCCGCTTTGCATTCGGCCTTATTCATTGAGAAATGCCAGCAGCCCGGCCACGGCCCGCGCCCGGTGGCTGATGCGGTTTTTTTCGGCCCCGCTCATTTCGGCAAACGTGCGGCCGTCGCCCTCGGTGGGGGCAAATACCGGGTCGTAGCCAAAGCCCTGGGTGCCGCGCCCGGCCCCGGTGATGTGGCCGGCCACCTCGCCGGCAAACTCGTGCATGGTGCCATCGGCCGCCGCCAACGCCACCACGGTGCGGAAGCGGGCCGAGCGGTCGGGCTGGCCGGCCAGCTCGCGCAGCAGCTTGGCCACGTTGTCTTCGGCCCGGCGCTGGGGGCCGGCGTAGCGAGCCGAGTACACGCCGGGCTCGCCGTGCAGGGCGGTTACTTCCAGGCCGGTGTCGTCAGCGAAGCAGCCCACGCCGTAGTGGGCACGCACGTATTCGGCCTTCTGGCAGGCGTTGCCGGCGAGGGTATCCTGGGTTTCGGGCAGCTCTTCGTGGCAGCCGATGTCGGCCAGGCTCAGCAGTTCGAAGCCGGGCGGCAGCAGCGGACGGATTTCATCGAGCTTGTGGGCATTGTTGGAAGCGAAGCAGAGGCGCATGTTGGCGGGTTGGGGGAGGCTGCGTTGGGAGATTGGCAAAAATGGCGTAAAAAAACCGCGTTTATCATAACGCGGTTTCACAACAAGCATCAGAACAATCGTACCTGCCCGCTGGCCTACCGAAACATCGACTTGATGGTGCCCCACGAGCGCTGCACGGCGCTGGGTGTGCCGGCCAGCACCGTGAGGTAGCTTTGGTCGCCGGTGGTGCTGCGCACGGTGAGGCGGTAGGTGTAGGGGCCGCCCAGCGTGCCGGTGGTGCCGGTGCCGCGGTACACGTTGGTGTCGAGATAGAGGTAGCGGCGCAGGCCGGTGGCCGCCGTGGTACTCACCAAGGTGTAGCTGGCATCGGCAACCGACTTGCGGGCCAGCTCGAAACCCGTAACGTCCACTTCGTTGCTCACCTCCCATTCCACCCGCACTACGGTGCCCGAGTAGGCGGCCGTGAAGAGCGTGAGCGTGGCCGCATAGGCTGCCACCACGCTGCCCAGCACGAGCAGCAACGCCAGCAGGCTGGCACGGGAACGCAGACGGTGAAAAAGTAGGAGTTTCAGCACGCGCAAAGGGGGCCGCCCCGATAGCGGGCCGGATTCAAATGTACAACCTTTTCGCAGGGGCGACAAGCCCCGCGGGCAGGCGTATTGATGCGGTGCGTACCGAAAAGTTTAGCGCCGGGGTTGGGTATTTCGGAGCTAAGCTGTACTTTTGCAGTCCCTTCCGCAAAATCGGCAGGGTTCAACCGGTTAAACCGACCTCTCGATATGAAAAAGGACACCCACCCCGAGTACCAGGAAGTCGTATTCCAGGACTCTTCTTCGGACTTTAAGTTCATCACGCGCTCCACGATGAAGCCGACCGACACCATTGTGATGGAAGACGGCAAGACGTACCCGCTGGTGAAAATCGAAGTGAGCTCCGCTTCGCACCCCTTCTACACGGGCAAAAACATGTTCATCGACACGGCCGGTCGCGTGGAGAAATTCCGCAGCCGCTACGCCAAGAAAGAGCAGAACAGCGCCAACAAAGAATAGCTTTTTATTGAGCTGTTAGCCATTGGCGGCTAGCTGTTAGCTTTTTGAAAACTCCTTTCGGCCCCGCCGGAAGGAGTTTTTTTATTGCCCGTTGCCAACCCATAAGATGTAAATTTGGGCCTGTTTTCAAAAGAAGCTGACAGCTAACGGCTATTGGCTAATAGCTCAAGAAAAATGCACGTTCTCCTTTTCGACGACCCGGCCATTCGGCCGCACCTGCTGCCCTTCACCTTCACGCGGCCCGTGGGGGCGCTGCGCTGCGGCATCCTCACCATTGCCGAGAAGTGGCAGCGGCACCTGGCCGCGCCCACTGTGGGCTACCTCACGCAGCCTTACTTGCAGGCCAAGTTCCCGGTGTGCGCCGATGGCGTGGTGACCGGCCCGGCGCTGGTCATCAATGGTGCGGTGTGCCCCGATGCGGTGCTGGTGAAGCAGGTACTGGCCCTGCAACCCGGCCAGGGCCTGTATTGCGATGAGCTGCTGGTAGCCGCCCACCTCGCCGACGCTTCGCTGGTAGCCGAGCTGGTGCAGGATGGCCTGCGCGAGGAAAAGCAGGTGCTGGAGCCCGTAACGGTAATTGACCGGCCGTGGCAGCTGTTTTTGCGCAACGGCGTGGAAATCCGCCGCGACTTTGCGCTGCTCACTGCCGGCCGCACTTCGCAGCCGGTGAACGACGCGCACACCATCGTGTATGGAGCCGAAAACATCTTCATTGAAGAGGGCGTAAAAATTCGCGCGGCAATTCTCAATGCTGAGGATGGCCCCATTTACCTGGGCAAAAACGCGCAGGTGCACGAAGGCGCTATTATTAAAGGGCCGCTGGCGCTGTGCGAGGGCTCGCACATCAACTCGGGAGCCAAAATGCGCGGCGACAATACCGTGGGGCCGTTCTCGAAAGTGGGTGGCGAAGTGGGCAACAGCATTCTGTTTGGCTACAGCAACAAGGGACACGACGGCTACCTCGGCAACTCCGTCATCGGCGAATGGTGCAACCTGGGGGCCGATACCAACACCTCGAACCTGAAAAACAACTACGCCCCCGTCAAAATCTGGAGCCACGCCGAAAAGCGTTTTGTGGATACGGGCCAGACCTTTTGCGGCCTGATGATGGGCGACCACAGCAAGGCCGGCATCAACACCATGTTCAACACGGGCACGGTGGTGGGCGTGGGGGCCAATATTTTCGGGGCCGGCTTCCCGCGCACGTTTATCCCGAGCTTTAGCTGGGGCGGCGCGGCGGGCTTCGAAACCTTCAAGCTGCCCAAAGCCAACGAGGTGGCCGAACGCGTGATGGCCCGGCGCAGCCTGCCGTACAATGCGGTGGAGCAGGGCATTATGCAGACGGTGTTTGCCGCGACGGAGGAGGACCGGAATGATGTCTGAACCGCGGATTTATCGGATTCTTCGGATTAGTCGGATTTTGTGGGTGCCGTTATTTCCGCTTTGACCGTTGATTTTATTTTGTCGTTATTGTTCGGTATGCTGCTTCAGGACAACTATCAGGCGATAACCGAACGGGTGATTGGCTGCGCGATGGAAGTGCACCGCACATTGGGAAGTGGATTTCAGGAGGTAATTTATCAGCGCAGCTTGGCGGTTGAGATGGAGAAAGCCGAATTGGTTTTCGGGCGAGAAGTAGAAATGCCGCTTTTTTATAAAAGCGTTGATGTGGGTTCACGCCGGGTCGATTTTCTGGTAGCTGATGCGGTATTAGTCGAGTTAAAAGCACTGCACGAAATCACGCCAACCCATCACGCTCAAATCATCAATTACCTGGAAGCCTATCAACTGGAAGTTGGCTTGCTCATCAACTTTGGTGAGCGCAGCCTCCGCTTCAAGCGCTTCATTAAAGCCCCGCGTCCTTTGCGCCCAAACAGCTAACGCTTTTACAATCATTCAACAAGCGCAGTCATATAAGTCGGCCACAAAATCCGACTAATCCGAAGAATCCGATAAATCTGCGGTTCAGACAATGCAGTTCCACGACATCCCCAACCAAACCGCCGTCAAGGCCCTGCTGCGCCAGTCGGTGCAGCGGCAGCACGTGGCGCACGCCCAGCTTTTCCGGGGGCAGGAGGGCGGCGCGGCGCTGGCCCTGGCGCTGGCCTACGCCCAGTTTCTGAACTGCGAGGCCCGCGCCGCCGACGCGGAGGACAGCTGCGGCTACTGCCCGGCCTGCACCAAAACGGCCAAGCTGGCCCACCCCGATTTGAACTTCATCGTGCCCGTGACCACCACCAAATCGGTGGCCAAAGATGCAGTGAGCAGCAAGTTCATGGCCGAGTGGCGCGCCTTCGTGCTTGCCAACCCCTACCAGGGCCTCAACGATTGGATGCAGCACATCGGGGCCGAAAACAAGCAGGGCAACATCAGCAAGGACGAGGCCGTGCAGATTCTGAAGCTGGTGAGCCTGAAAGCCTTTGAGGCGCGCTTCAAAATCGTGATTCTCTGGCTGCCCGAGCTTATGCACTCCGCCGCCGCCAACGCCGTGCTGAAGCTGCTAGAAGAGCCGCCGCCCGCCACCATCTTCCTACTGGTGAGCCACGCCCCCGAGCAGCTCATGCCCACCATTATCAGCCGGGTGCAGCCGGTGGTAGTGCGCCCGTTTTCGGAGGATGATATCACCGCCTACCTGCACAACCGCTACCAGGTGCCCGAGGTGAAAGCCCGCCAGGTGGCCCAGCTGGCCGAAGGCAGCCTGGGTGCGGCCATCGCCAGCCGCGATGCCAACGCCGACCACGACTACTTCGAGTTCTTCGCCAAGTGGATGCGCCAGTGCTACAGCCAGAAAGCGGCCGACATTCTAAAGCAGAGCGAGGAATTCCAGAAGCTGGGCCGCGAAAATCAGAAGGAGTTGCTCAGCTACTCGCTGGGGCTGCTGCGTAAGGTGCTGCTGTTTGGCATCGACCCGAAATTTGTGCCCCACCTCGCCGCCGCCGAGCAGCAGTTCGTATCCGGCTTCGCCAAATTCGTAACCCCGCGCAACGCCGATTTGCTCACCAAAGAGCTGACCGACGCCCACTACCACATCGAGCGCAACGCCAACGCCAAAATGGTGTTTGTGGATAGCTCGCTGCGTATGGGGGGCTTTTTGAAGGTTTGAGCGAGATGAAAAGTACGGTCATGCCGGGCGAAGTCGAAGTATCGCTACCGTATGAGTAAACC
>JALYUH010000390.1 GCA_030853985.1 Bacteroidota bacterium
AGGTGGCGCGGCTCGGTTTGGGCGGGCTCGGCGGGCAGCTGGCGCTGGTAGGCCGGGCCACCGGCAATGGGCCCGAACCACTTTTCGGCCAGGCGGCGCACTTCGGCCTCGCTCACGGCCCCGGCCAGCACCAGAATGGCGTTCTGGGGCGCGTAGTGCTTGTGGAAGAAGCCGCGCACGTCGTCCATCACGGCGTTTTCGATGTGCGCAATCTCCTTGCCGATGGTGTTCCACTGGTAGGGGTGGGTGCGGTAGGCGAGGGGCTTTAGCTGGAGCCACACGTCGCCGTAGGGCTGGTTGAGGTAGCTCTGCTTGAACTCTTCAACCACCACTTTGCGCTGCACTTCGAGGCCATTCTCCGAAAAAGCCAGGTTGAGCATGCGGTCGCTTTCGAGCCAGAAGCCGGTTTCGAGGTTGGCGGCGGGCAGCGAGAGGTAATAGTTGGTGACGTCGGACGAGGTGAAGGCGTTGTTTTCGCCGCCCACGCGCTGCAACGGCTCGTCGTAGCTCTGTATATTGACCGAGCCGGAGAACATCAAATGCTCGAACAAGTGGGCGAAGCCGGTGTGGGTGGCATCTTCATCGCGCGAGCCTACGTCGTACATCACGTTGAGCACCGCCATGGGCGTGCTGAAATCTTCGTGGACGATGCAGCGCAGGCCGTTGGCAAGGGTAAATTCGGTGAAGTGAATCATAAAGCAAAGATAGGTGGGGCCGACGGTGGCCGCTGGCCGGGCCGGAATTGGAATTGCCCTGGCGGGGGCGTAAAAGACTGGCGTGAATGCCCGTTGCGCACCGCGCGCCGCCACCGATAAAACCCGCCGTCCGGAAAACTGTTCGCGGCGGCCCGGCCGGTGGTGCGGCGGCGCAACGAGCTATGCCGGTAGGAGAGGGCCGCAATACTTGCAGCGTCAGCAGCGCCGGAACCCGGTTTCAGGCAAATAGGATGGCGAGCGGCGAGACTGGGTTTTGGGAAAGCCGAATGCATCAGCGCCCCGCCCCGGCGCGCCGTTTAGAAATCCGCTTTCACGCCCAGCAGCCAGGTGCGGGGCACGGGCACGGCCCCGTAGTCCTGCCCGGCCGCGGAGGGCGTGCTGCCGCCGCTGCTCACGTTGGGGTCGTAGCCGCGGTAGCTGCTGAGGACGAACAGGTTCTGGCCGCCTACCCATAGGCTCAGGTCCTGCGTGGCGGTTTGGCGCAGGCGGTAGGTGAGCGTGAGCGAAGACAGGCGCACGTTGTTGCCGTTTTCCAGCAGGCGGTCGGAAATTGAGCTGGCCCCGAAATAAGGGCTGCCGGCACTGGTACCGGCCACCGGCACCGTCGTGCTGGGGTGCGTGGGCGTCCAGCGGTCGCGCACCGTGGTGGCACTGTTGAAATAGCCCGAGGGCAAATCGAGCAGATTAAGCTGTTGGTTGAGAATCTGATAGCCAAACAGCCCATCGAGCTGCGCATCGAGTGCCAAGCGCCCGAGGCGCAGCTGCTGGCTCAGGCTGAGCAGCTGCGCCGGAATGCCATTGCCCAGCAACGCCTGGCCCGGAAAGGAAGTCCCGTTGCCGGCAGTTTGCTGGCGGAAGCGGAGCGAGCCATTGGCATTCAGCCCATCCTGCTGGTAGCCGTAAAATGACCCCGTAGGGTGGTTATCATAAGCCGGGCTGAGCGGAAAAGGCGTGTCGTTTTCGCGCAGCCGGTTGCGGTTAAGGCTGCCCACCAGGTGCGTGGTGCCCTGCAGGCGGCCGCGCTGCCAGTCGGCGGTCAGCGTCAGCTCCAGCCCCTGATTGCGGATGGTGGCCTCGTTGAAAATGGTGAGGTAGGTGTACAGGCCGCCACTATTAGGTAAGCCAACCTGCGTATTTATCAGGGCGTGGTAGCTGGTGCGCTGGTAGGCCACCAGCTGAGCCGTGAGGCGGCCGCGGCGCAGGCGCAGGCCGGTTTCGGCCTGGTCGGTGTAGAGTGGCGATTGATAAGTGGCATCCAGCACCGACCCGCGCACCAGGCGCTCCGGCCCCCCGAAGCTGTAGCCCGTACCCAGCGTGCTGGTGCGGGCCGCACCCAGCCACCAGCGCCAGCGCGGGCCGGCCTGCCAGCCAAGCTCGGCACTCGGGTAGTATTCGGTGCGCTCGCCGCCACGGTAGTGGCCGTAGCTGAGGCCGGCCTGCACCGTCAGGGTGCTGTCGAAGCTATAATTCAGGGCCGCCCAGGGGCGGTGCAGGCGCATTTCGCCGCTTTGCTCCAGGTAGCTCGTGAAAGCCGGGAAGCTGGACGGGTTGGGCAGGCCGCGCAGCTCGCTCCGGGCAAATACGTCGGCCGCCTGGTATTGGTAGTCAATTTCGACCCCAACCATGTGCCGGGCCCCCAGCTGCCGCTGGTAGCGCAACGCCAGGCGAGCGGCCCACTGGCTGGTGCGGTACACCTGCGTGGCGGCCGAGTAGCTGCTGGTGGGCGGCAGCTGCTGGTTATTGCCAAAATTATACACCGGCTGCTGGCCATCGGCCGCCAGCACGGTGCGCTGGAAATTGGCGGCGGCCTCCACCGTCAGGTGCGGCAGGGGCGTGTAGGTGGCGGCCAGCTGCGCCAGCGCCCGGCGCGTGCGCGGCGTGCGGTAAGCGTATTCGGCAATGGCAAGCGGGTTGGTGAAAATAAGCCGGGCGCTGGGATAATTCGTGTACGGCCCATAGCCGTTATAATTGCCCTGGGCATCGCGCACGGTTTGGTTGGGCGGGGCCAGCAGCGCCGCCTGCACGGCCCCCTGGGTCCCGAACGCGTTGGGCAGGTGCTGGTCGGTCTGGCCGAGGGCCACCGTGCCGCGCAAGGTCAGGCGCGCGCCCACGCGCTGGTCGAGGGCCAAGCGCAGGCCCAGGCGGGTGAGGTCGGAGCCGCGCAGCACGCCGGCCTGCCGGCGGTAGTCGAGCCCCAGCAGGTAGGTGGTGTTGCCGCGCCCACCATCTAGGCTCACATTGTGCTGCTGCAAGCCGGCGAGGCGATAGGTTTCGGCCTGCCAGTCGGTGCCGGCTCCCAGGTCGGTGCTGGCAAACGGCAGGGGGACGGAGGGGCCGAATCGCTGCCGCGCGGCTTCATTGGCCAGCGTGGCGTACTCGCTGGCATTCAGCAGCTCGTAGCGCTGGCGCACTTGCTGCACGCCCACGTAGGCGCGGTAGTGCACCCGTAGCGGCTGGCCCGCCCGCCCCCGCCGCGTCCGGATGCTGATGACCCCATTCGCGCCCAGCGGCCCGTAGCGGGCCACGGCCGCCGGCCCGGCCAGCACTTCGATGCTGGCAATGGCCTCGGGCGGCAGCAGCTGCAAGGGGCTGGCCCCGGTTTCGGCATTCTGCTCGGCTACGGTCTGAGAATTCTGGTCGAAGAAATGAGCGGCGGCCAGCGAAAGCAGGCCCGGCGACTGGCCCGGCGTCAGGTCGTCGTTCAGGGCGGGCAGGCCGTCGACCACGTACAGCGGCTGAGCCAAGCCCTGGGCCACGCTGGCCCCGCGAATGCGCACCACGCGGCCGCTGCCGGGGCTGCCGTCGTAGGGCGTTACCTGCACGCCCGCCACCGTGCGCAGCTGGTCCTGAATAGTGAGGAGGGGCCGGGCGGGCTGCTCCTGGCCCTGCACCTGCACGGTAGTGGCCGGGGTAGGAATGGTGGCCAGCGAATCGGGCAATTCGCCGCGGAAAGGCGGGCGGCGCACGGTGTCGGCCGCCGCCGCGGTGGGGGAGGCCGGGGGCAGTGCAGGCCCTGAGGATTGGGCCGCGGCAGGCTGCGCGAGCACGCAGGCAAGCATGCCGAAATAGTAGCTCTTCGTCATCAAAGGAGTGGAGAAATGGAAAGGAGGGTTCAAAGCTACAACGGTCGCGGCCAGTACTTCAAACCTGGAAATTGCCCTGCAAGGGGTGGCTGGTCAATGATTTTCGCAGTTGATACCAGTAGTCCCGGAGGATGGCGGTGCGGGGGAGGCTGCGAATTAAGCCTTTGGCTCCGAGCGCCGACAAAATCCCGGAAAGTCCGGCTAACTCATTACCTTTCGCTTCCATCCACGCCATCCTTCCGCCGCCTCCCATGCCCAGACGCCTACTCCTGTTGCTCCTGCCGTTTCTCTCGCTGCTGGCCAGCTGCGAAGATGCCACCGCCGACCTGTACCCGGCCCTGCCGCCGGTGCACCTGCCGGCCGAAAGCCAGGTGGGGGCCAATACCTTCGGCGGCCTAGTGAACGGCCAGCCTTGGGAAGCCAGCAACTCCCGCACCCTCGACGGCCGCGTGCTCACGCCCACCGCGCACTACCAGCACGGCGAGCTGCGCCTCGATGCTTTTCGCCGCCTGCAGGTGGAGGGCCCGATTACGACCGTTGCGCTGCGTGCCGCCCACGTTAGCGGCCCTGGTGTGTACGAGCTGGGCGGCCCGGCCGAAACTGCTGGCCGCACCGCTACCCTGGCCACTAGCAACCGCCGGCTGGCCTACGCGGCCGGTATCGGCACGCTCACTATCACGCGCCTCGATACCACCGGCGCGCACCCGGTGGTGGCCGGCCGCTTCGAGCTGCGCACCAGCCTCACCCCGGAGTCGCCGCGGGCCGCGGGCTTCCCAGCCGCCGTGCGCGTAACCGAAGGCCGGTTCGATATCGGGCTGAGCCGCTAGCGGCCAGCTAAGGATGGGCGGGCGGGCGTGGGGCTGGGTTCGGGCCGCGGGCATTCGCCCGCTACCTTTGCCCGCCCAACCCACCCATTTCCCCGCATGACGCCCACCGCCCCCGCCTTAGCTAACGCTGTCCTTCGGTTCGACCGGCAAGACCTCTCCAACGAAACCCTGCTGCACCTCTACCAGCACCTGCTGCGCCCGCGGCTGATTGAGGAGAAAATGCTGATTCTGCTGCGCCAGGGCAAGGTGAGCAAGTGGTTTTCGGGCATTGGCCAGGAGGCGATTTCGGTGGGCAGCACATTGGCGCTCGATGCCGACGAGTACATTCTGCCGCTGCACCGCAATCTGGGCGTGTTCACGGGGCGCGAGGTGCCGCTGGGCCGCCTGTTTGCGCAGTGGCAGGGCAAGCGCCTGGGCTTCACCAAGGGCCGCGACCGCAGCTTCCACTTCGGCACCAACGAGCACCACATCGTGGGCATGATTTCGCACCTCGGCCCGCAGCTAGCCGTGGCCGGCGGCATTGCCCTGGCCGACGTGCTCGATAAAAACCCCAAGGTGACCGTGACTTACAGCGGCGACGGCGGGGCCAGCGAGGGCGACTTCCACGAGGCCCTGAACGTAGCCGCCGTGTGGCAGCTGCCGGTCATCTTCATCATCGAAAACAACGGCTACGGCCTGAGCACGCCCAGCAACGAGCAGTTCCGCTTCAAGTCGTTCGTTGATAAGGGCCCGGCCTATGGGATGGAGG
>JALYUH010000414.1 GCA_030853985.1 Bacteroidota bacterium
TCCAGTACCTTGCGTTACAAAGTACCTACCATACATTTGTACTGTTCGTCACCCACTAGTCAACCTACTCGCCCATGAAACTCGAGAACACCCAGGTTCAGATGCGCAAGGGAATCCTTGAGTTCTGCATCCTGGAAATCATCGCCCGCGGCGAAGCCTACGCCTCCGACATGCTGGAGGAGTTGACTTCAGCCCGCATGATTGTGGTGGAGGGCACGCTCTACCCGCTGCTCACCCGCCTCAAAAATGCCGCCCTGCTGGACTACGTCTGGAAAGAAAGCACCAGCGGCCCGCCCCGTAAGTACTACACCCTCACCGAGGAAGGCCGCAAGTTTCTGGAGGAACTGCGCGACACCTGGGAGGAAATGGCCGCTTCGGTCGGCATCATCCGCCACAGCCGGCCGCCCGGCGACAGCCGCTAATCCGCCTCTTTTTCTGCTTCACTCACCAGCATTCAATCGGCCCGTTCGGCCCTCTTTCACATGAAAAAGAACATCAGCATCAACTTACAGGGCCTCATTTTCCACATCGAGGAAGATGGCTTCGACGTGCTTAGTCGCTACCTGGCCGAGGTGAAGGCGCACTTCGCCAACTACCGCGGCCACGCCGACATCGTCACCGACATCGAAGGCCGCATCGCCGAATTATTCTCGGCCCGCCTCTCGCCCATGCAGCAGGTCATCACCCTCGATGACGTGCAGGCCATGATGGCCAAAATGGGCCGGGTGAGCGACTTCGCCCCCGAAGCCGACGAGGACGACGAGGTAACAGCCGAAGAAGCCGCCGCCGCCTCCAGCTACGCCCGCCCTGAGGCCAGCATCTACACCACGGCCGCCGCCGCCGATGCCGCCACAGCTGCGCCCGGCGAAACCAAGCGCCTGTACCGCGACATGGCTAACCGCAAAGTGGCGGGTGTAGCCGCTGGCATCGCGCAGTACTTCTTGGTGAACCCGTTGTGGGTGCGGCTGGCCTTCGTGCTCGGCACCGTGTTTTCGCCGGCTGTTAATATCTGGGCGCGCCACAACATGCACGTGAGCTTTGGGGGCTGGGTGGTCGTGGTTTACTGCGTGCTCTGGAGCCTGCTGCCCAAGCGCTACGATGCGCCTGCCCACCCCGAAGCGCTGCTGAGCACAGGGCCGCTGGCCGGCCGCCGCTTGTTCCGCGACACGGGCACCGCTAAGGTTGCCGGGGTGGCCGCCGGCCTGGCCGCCTACTTCAGCATCGATATAACGCTGGTGCGGGTGCTGATGCTGGCCGGCCTGTTTGCCGGGGGCTTCACCTTCCTGCTCTACATTATTCTCTGGATAGTATTGCCCGAGGCCAAAACGGTCTCGGACAAGCTCCGGATGCGCGGCGATGCCATTACCCTGGAAAGCTTCGACAGCAGCGCCCGCACCAACGCCTTTGCCGAAGGCCCCGCCCTCACCAACCGCCCCGTGGGCGAGTTTGTGGAAGATGCCGCTCGCAACCTGCGCCCGGCCGTCAATTTTGTGGGCTCGGCCATTCGGGTCGTGGCCGGGGTGTTGCTCACCATCGTGGGTTTTAGCTTGCTGCTGGCGGTGCTTATATGCACCGGGGCCGGCATTGGCCTGCTGCCGGCTTCGCAGAACATTGTGATGGGTAGTGCTCCGGCTAACGTGATGCTGCAAGGCATTCCCGGCTGGGCGCTGTTGTCAGGCTTCCTGGCGGCTGGCATTCCGGCCCTGTGGCTGCTGCTGGGCGGGCTGAACCTGCTGTTCCGGCACACCATTCTGACGCGCTCGGTGGGCCTGTCGCTGCTGGGTTTGTGGCTGCTGAGCATCGTGGGCCTGGTGGCGGGCATAACGCAGCAGTTGCATCAGCACGAGTACGACGCGCAGGTTGAGCAATTGGAGCAGTTCCCGAAGCTGACCACGCCGGTTGTGCTGCTGGACGCGCGCAGCGTGGACCGCCAGTGGGAGCAGCATGTTGACGTGAACCTGGCCGCCGCCGACAGCGGCAAAGCCGTGGAAGTACTGCGCATTCTGCGGGCCAATGGCCCGAACGAAGCTACTGCCCGCCGCACCGCCCTTACCACCATTGACTACACGGTGCGGCCCAGCGGCGACTCTTCGCTGGTGTTCGACGACCATTTCTCCTTCCTGCCCAACTCGGCCTACCGCAAGCAGGAGTTGGCCCTCACTCTGCGCCTGCCCCGCGACCGCACCTTCCGCATCAGCCGCAATTTTGCCTACGACCTGCTTGGTGAGGAAGATTTCGTGGGCAACCGCCGCCCCCGCGACCCCGAGCAGCACCGCTACCGCCTGCGCGGCAACAAGCTGGAGTGCATTGGCTGCACCAGCGAGCAGCTGGGCCGCGATGAGAACGACAACGACGACGCGAACGTGAATAGTAACATCGACAGCGAAGACAACGACAGCGCCGATGGGAACAGCAGCGACGACGACAACGACAACAGCCGCGGCAGCGGCCTCTCGCTCAACTACGGCGGCGCGCCCAGCTTCGATACCGACCTAAGCAGCTACGGCCGCGACCGCCGCACCTTCGACGAAACCGGCTTCACCCGCGTTGTGGTGGCCGGGGGCTACCGGGTGGTGGTGCGCCACGGCGACAGCTTTAAGGTAGAAGCCGGCGGCGACAACGGCGCCCTCGACAACCTGGAAGTGGAGCATAACGGCGAGGAGCTGGTGCTGAAACCCCGCAGCGCCCGCAGGCTCTTTGGCGATGCCGACCACAAAGTCCTCATCCGCATCGAGATGCCTGCCATCGACCACCTCTCCCTAGCCGGCGCGGTGCAGGCCGACCTCGGCGGCTTCGACCGCCAGGAGAGCATGCGCGTTGAGCAAGCCGGGGCCAGCCACCTGCGCCTGAACGGCAACTACGGCAACCTGCGCCTGGACCAGGCCGGAGCCTGCCGCACCACTGCCACCGGCCAGGCCGACAACCTGCGCCTCGACGCGGCCGTGGCCTGTGAGCTGGCCGCGGCCAACCTAAAAACCCATACGGCCAAAGTTTCGCTCGTCGGAGCCTGCAAGGCCCGCCTCAACGTGACCGAAAGCCTGAAGGGTGATGTCGTGGGAGCCAGCGAAATAGCCTACAGCGGCCAGCCCGCCAGCGTGAAAGTCAATGCCGTGGGCGCGTCCAGCCTCAAACGATTGTGATTCGCCGAAATTCTCCTCCGAAAGACAGCTTCGCAGGCAACCTTCGTCGTATAGCTGCATCTATCCCCCCGAAAAAAGAAAGAAAAAGAAGCCAGGCTTAGTTTGGTGAGTGAACGAAGCCTTCTTCCGGAGCCAGTCCTTTGGCCGCCCCCTGCTGCAACAGGAAGGCCAGGGCTGGCTCCATTTCGTTGGTGATAATGCCGTCGAGAATAGCCTCCATCACGGCTTCCTTCAGCTCGCCCACGGCCCGCGAAGGTTTCAGCCCGAAGGTTTGCATGATGATTTCGCCAGTGATAACCGGGCGGAAGCTGCGCAGGTGGTCCTTCTCCTCCACCTCCTTCAGCTTCTCTTCCACCTCCGTGAAGTTGCGCAGGTAGCGCTCCTTGCGGGTGTGGTCCTTGCTCGTGATATCGGCCCGGCACAGCAGCATGAGCCGGTCGATATCCTCGCCGGCCTCGAACAGCAGGCGGCGCACGGCCGAGTCGGTCACCGTTTCCTTTACCAGCGCGATGGGGCGCAGGTGCAGCTTCACCAGCTTCTGCACTAGGCGCATCTCCTCGCCCAGCGGCAGTTTCAGGTCGGTAAAAATGCCCGGCACCCAGCGCGCGCCCTTGTCCTCGTGCCCATGAAACGTCCAGCCCACTTTGGGGAAGTAGCGCTTGGTGGCGGGCTTGGCGATGTCGTGCAGCACGGCCGCCCAGCGCAGCCACAGGTCGCCCCCGGCGGCGGCCACGTTATCCAGCACTTGCAGGGTGTGGTAAAAATTGTCCTTGTGGGCGTGGGTGCCCACTTTTTCCACGCCGTGCAGCAGCACCATCTTCGGAAAGATGAGCTGCAACAGGCCCGTCTGAAACAGCAGCTTGAAGCCATAGCTCGGCGTGGGCGACTCAATAATCTTGTTCAGCTCGACGGTAATCCGCTCCTGCGACACAATCTTAATCCGCTCCTTATTTCGGATAATGGCATCGAACGTGTCGGGCTCAATATCAAAGTTCAGCTGCGCGGCGAAACGCACGGCGCGCATCATGCGTAGCGGGTCGTCCGAAAACGTCACATCCGGCCCCAACGGCGTGCGGATGATTTTGCCGGCCAGGTCCTTCATGCCCTCGTAGCGGTCCACCAGCTCGCCGAAATTTTCCGGGTTCAGGCTTAGGCCCAGGGCATTGATGGTGAAATCGCGGCGGGCCAGGTCCTCTTCCAGCGTGCCGGCCTGCACTTCGGGCTTGCGGCTTTCGGTGCGGTAGCTCTCCTTGCGGGCGCCCACAAACTCAATGTCGCCGGCCTCTTTGGTCGGCAGCATGGCCGTGCCGAAGTTTTTGAACACCTGCACGCGGCCCCGGCCTTTCAGCCGGGCACCCACGGCCTGCGCCAGGGCAATGCCGTCGCCCACGGTCACCACGTCAATGTCCTTGCTCTCGCGGCCCAGCGCCAAATCGCGCACGTATCCGCCGATGACGTAAGCCGGCTGGCCCAACTCGGCCGCCGCTTCGGCGATGGTCTGGAAAATGGGTAAATCAGGCAGGCGGGGCGTATTCATAGTAGCGCGAACTTTGTAG